>CALGJS010000413.1 GCA_937927835.1 uncultured Saprospiraceae bacterium
AATCCGAAATAAAAAGTGGGAGACATCGCATCAAAACTTCCGGGTGTCAAATTTTCGAGCATTCGATTACTGACATCTTGCCATCCCAATTGTACACCAGCTATCCTTCTAATTCGATCTAAATCATTGGTAAAAACATCAGACCATATATCCAGACAATTTTGTACATACGGAACAATTCCTTCCGGCCAAGAAACACCCGTTTGTTCACAACCATATTTATTCAACCATTGTGTTTGACCAAAAATCCAGTTCCAAATTTCATTACTATATTCTACACTTAGTTGTCGTTCTGATTCTAAATTATCTCGAAATAAAATCGCCATCTGTTCGATATAATCATCGCTCGCTCGATGTGGCACACAAACCCAACCATCTAAATCATAATCATTCAACAACTTAATCATCATCTCATAAGGGATTCCTTTGTTCGTTGCCCAAGTATAATGATCC
The DNA here is from genome assembly GCA_937927835.1 of uncultured Saprospiraceae bacterium. Classification (GTDB taxonomy): domain Bacteria; phylum Bacteroidota; class Bacteroidia; order Chitinophagales; family Saprospiraceae; genus JALZUU01. Next base: position 454 of record CALGJS010000413.1, read on the forward strand.
ATCTGTGCTCGATCTTCCCAAGCGAATAAAGAAGGATCATCCCAAGTAAAATTATCCGGCTGTCCCCAACTATTGGTCGTTCCCCAATCCATAAATCTTACCGCAGGAAAAATGGATAATTTTTCTAACCAAAGTGAATAGAAAGGTTCGGTTTCATAAGTATTTTCCGTTCCTGGCATCAGTATTCGTACATTCCGAATCGGGTCGTTAATATCTGAAGTGATGATCGTCATTTCAAGTATATTTTCAAGCGGACTCAAAAAGTCAAAAACGATTCTATGATCACCAGTCTCCGTTAGATTTTCATATCCTCCCCAAAAAGATAACTCCCCCGTTCCTTCCCATAAAACGGTATACTGCCCTGCTGGCCAACTACTTGTGTTTGCCCAGATGGTTACCACTCGTTGCTCAAAATCAGCCCCATTAACTGCTTGTGGAACGTGCGTAGGATAACCGTCTGCCCTATAAGTCAAGTCCTCTGCGAATCCTGAATCAAAAGCTGCATTCGGATTGTCGATATCTTTGGTATACCACATGCGGGCATTGCGCATTAGATTGACGAATGGAAGTTCTGTTCCATAATCAACTACGCCGCTAAGGTTGGTTCCAAGTTGTAGTTTACAAGGATCAGAGATTTGAGCGGAGGTAGGGAGAGTTAGGGAGAGAAAGAAGAGGATGGTTGTTATTGTTTTCATTTTGAGGGAGTTTAGGTTGTTGAAGCGCTGCGCTTGTTGAAATGTTGAATCGTTTAATCGTTTAATCGTTTAATCGTTTAATATTTTCGGAAAGATGCATAACCTGTCCTACGCCAGCGGGAGATTCAGAAGCACTCAATCGTAAAACTAACGTGTGTATTTTTTCTAAAATAATAATTCATGGAAGAGGTGATCATTATGAGAATATTCTTTTTTTTGTAAAAAACTTTGTGACTTAGTGCCTACCGAATCAAGTTTGGGACGGCTTTAGTGGCAAAATTTTCTCCGCGAATAATTCCTTTACGGAAAATGAAAAGCGAACGGAATTGGGAACCATCGGATATCACCGTTTTTATTTTTGATTAATAAATTATCAATGTAAATGCTAGAACGTTGCGGTAAGGTTTCTAGTACTTTTTTCACTTCGGGATGTCGAATATCTTCCACCAAGAATCGGTAATCCTCGGTGGTTTCAGAAGTGATCCAGCAGTCAAAACGGACGGGAGTCCAGACTTCCTCATCTACCATTAATTTTAAAGGCTTTTTTAGAGCTTGCGCTAAAAAAATGTAAAGGTCTTCTTTTTCTGGCCAACCATCCCATTTGGGGCCATAGCGCCATTTCCAAGTATCTTGAGTTTTATCCGCAATGGATGGGGTTTTCAATTGCCCCCAATTTAGTTGAATCGTCTTTCCTTCAAATTCATAATACTCTGGATAGTATTGTAAATCCTTGGGCCAAGATTTTGTTTTATCTAAAAGATTTATTCGAATAAAATCATCAGAAGGCCAAAGTTTTTCTTCGTCTTTTAAAGAACGTCGAATCGTTTTAAATCCCGGAATATGTAAGATTTCATAGAGATCCGATTTGTCACGATACATTTGAAAAATGGCCTTTGATTCTGCTGCCACGGTATCTAGTCTTACCAAGGTCTTTCGACCCATTGCGGTATACAATTGAAAATTAAAAACTTCTTTTTCAATAAAATTTAGACTTTTAAAATAGACTGGCGGACGATATTCTGCCTCTGGATCTTCAATAGCAAAAGCTACTGAATTGATTGGAATATTTTCTCGAAAACCGCGTATACTGATATGTGCTCCATTATCGATATAATGCTTTAGCGTGTTCCCGTAAGCAGAAGAAGTATCAACAGCGAAGTTATTCCGTTCATAAAAATGATACATAGAAGGTTGACCATTGACTCGATTATACACCACCACCGCAATCACATCCAAATCCATCGGCTCTCCTCCTTTGGTAAAGGATAGTGGTTTGTAAAGATTCTTGAATAAACTATCTTTTGAAATGGTAAATTGTTTAACCTTATTAGCTGGTAACGGATCATTGACAACTGGAAAATTTAAATCTCCCCAATGCGCTTCATAACTACGGTCCTCCGCTTCATAAGTAGGTTTTACCCGTACTTTTACCGGAGGTTGTGTCAATGCGCTCGACGTGTATACCGTCTCAGACTGACATGCTGAAAAATATACTAGAATACCAGTCAGCAGTGTAAAGTAAAAAAATTTGGGCATAGCTTTGGAGTGATTTAGTAGTTCACGAAAATTGTGGTTACAAACTGTTCCCCCTGCTCAATGATAGTACCTTTCGATTAGATTTACAAATGTGAACGGGCCGTTAACAAGTCATTGACAAAATCGAGTTCTAGATCTTCCTTTCCTAAGTCATCGTCCAGATAATGTGCATTGGCGAGATAATTCATGCCTAGATAATTAGCAGTTTCGACAAAAGGTATCCAGAAATTTTCTCCTAGGTTATCTCCATTTGAAGTCGCAATCACAGCCATAGACTTGCCACGCAGTTGCCGACCTAACTCTTTTTCTATTTTCAATAAATCTGTAAATCGATCAAGAAAGACCTTCATTCGACCACTCATGCTATACCAATAAACTGGCGTCGCCAAAATTAGCGTATCTGCTTTGATGACCGTTTCTCGAATCAATTTTATAAAATCGTCCTTTTCATAATTATGATCGTAATCATAATGTCCTATTTGATACACCTTCAAATCAATTAGGTTCGCTCCAATTCGGGAAGCAATTCGATGCGCCATTTGAGCAAAGTATCCATCAGAACGGGAAGATCCCAAAATAATCACGGTTTGGCCAGTCATATCATTGTCAAAAGAATTTGCCATCTGTTTTCACGTTTAAAAATGATAGAAATATGATTTTATGAATACCTATTCAATACTAAAAAAACGTAACTTTGAACGATTAAGTTTTAAATAAACTACATATGCCAATCAGGAGTTAAAATTAAGTTTAAAATCAAAAGTAGCTTATAAAACTGCTTTTGGCATTTAGCTATTGGCTATTGGCTTCACTCGATCGCGATAGAAGCCAATAGCCAATAGCAAAAAACACTCAGATCAATTAGAATGATATCATTAATAATATTATTCCAATTTTTTTTAACCCCTGATTCGCCTTACATTTGATTTTTCAAAATTTATAAAACCGGCTGACATGAAAAAATCACATCTATTAGGAATAGCCATTATTGCCGTTGCGATCGGCTTATTGTTGTCTCTTTCTGGAGACGTCAGTACCTACTCCACTTTTGAGGAAGCGATAGAATCGGGAGATCGGGTAAAATTGGTAGGACAACTTATGAAGGACAAGCCGATGGACTATGATCCAGCGATTGATGCGAATGAGTTTCATTTTCATATGAAAGATTCTAAAGGTGTTCCTGGCAAAGTAACTTTACTTAGTCCAAAGCCTCAAGAATTTGAACGTTCGGAGTCTATTGTTCTAACCGGAGCGATGAAAGGCGATGTTTTTGTGGCTACAGAGATGCTGATGAAGTGTCCATCCAAATATAAAGATGAAGAAATAATTATCAGGTCAAAAACCAAGCAAATCTAGCATGGAAGAAATCCAGTACATTGGGGAACATTTATTACCGGGGCAAATCGGACGTCTGGCAATTCTTATCAGTTTTGTAACAAGCATATTAGCAACGGTCGCCTATTTTTTAGCAACACAACGTCAAGATACGGCGGAGTATGCAGGATGGAGACGTATTGCTCGAACGGCTTTTGTGATTCACGGATTCAGTACCTTTCTAGTGATCGGAACGATTTTCTACGTGATGATCCAACAGTATTTTGAATATTATTATTCCTACTCTCACGTTTCAGAAGATTTACCATTCAAATATATCGCCTCTGCATTTTGGGAAGGACAAGAAGGTAGCTTTCTGTTGTGGATGTTTTGGCATATAATTTTAGGATTTGTTTTAATGAGAACCGCCAAAGAATGGGAAGCTCCTGTATTGGCGACGCTTTCTTTTATTCAAATCTTTATCAGTTCCATGATCCAAGGAATCTATCTTGGTTTTGGAGAATGGGTCTATAAGTTAGGAAGTAATCCTTTGTTGTTATTGAGAGATACGATGGACATTCCCCTCTTTGCCAACGCTGATTATTTAAGTTTGGTGACAGGAACAGGACTTAATCCGCTATTACAAAATTACTGGATGACGATTCATCCGCCTACCCTATTTTTAGGATTTGCTTCTACAGCGATTCCTTTTTGTTATGCCGTGGCGGGGTTATGGACTGGTAAACATAAAGAATTTATAAAACCCGTTTTACCTTGGGCTTTATTTTCCGGTGGAATGCTCGGAACGGGGATTTTAATGGGAGGAGCTTGGGCTTACGAAGCCTTAAGTTTTGGAGGTTATTGGGCTTGGGATCCAGTGGAGAATATGTCGTTGGTTCCTTGGTTATTTTTATTGGCAGGTATTCATACCAATCTGATCGCCAAAGCTACGGGACAATCTATTAAAAGCTCTTATCTTTTTTACTTATTGACTTTTGTCTTTATTGTATACTCTACCTTTTTGACGCGAAGTGGTATACTTGGTGATACCTCTGTTCATGCTTTTACAGAAATGGGATTAGAGAGTCAACTGCTGGCTTTTTTATTAGCGTTTGTCTTTTTATCTATTGGTGCTTATGCCTATGGAAACCGGAGTGTACCAGTTCCTGTAAAAGAAGAAGCGACGAGTTCAAAGGAGTTTTGGATGTTTATTGGTAGTCTGGTTTTCCTGTTTTCAGCAGCGTTGATTACCGCTTCTAGTTCGCTACCAGTTTATAATAAAATTGTAGAACTATTTGATCCAGTTTATCAAGGAAGTGTGATTGAAGATCCAGTAGAACACTATAACAAATACCAACTTTGGATCGGTGTTTTCATCGGATTATTCTCAGGAATGTCTCAATTTTTACGTTACCGAGAAAATAATTTTGGAAAACACAGTAATAAATTTTTATTGCACCTCAGTGCCTCTACGATGATTTCTTTTGTCCTTTCCTGGTTGGCTTGTACATGGATCGATGCCCAAGCATGGCAATATAAACTCTTATTATTTTCTGGAATTTTCACCGTCATAACCAACCTAGATTATTTGATTTCTTTTACCAAAGCGAATCTTAAAACGGCTGCTTCTACCGTTTCGCATGTCGGTTTCGGATTGATGATTGTCGGTATTTTGGCTTCTGGATTGAATAAGAAATTTATTTCCAATAATCAATTTGCGCAACAAGGTTTGATCAAGGGTTTTTCTGAAGAACAGTATAAGAAAAATGTCGTACTCATTAAAGGAGAGCCATTATTTATGAATGGTTACGAGGTTACTTATGTCAAAGATTCTATCTGGGAAAATTACCGACGGTTTGAAATTAATTATAAACAAAAAGATAAAGAAGGAAAAATTTTAGAGGAGTTTGATTTATATCCGAATGTACTTTACGAACGAAAAGAGAATAAGATTGCAGCCGTAAATCCTTCTACACAACACTATTGGAATCGTGATATTTTCACGCATATTGCGACACTTCCGCTTTCGGAAACAGACAAAGAATATGCGAAGAGTTTAGAAGATAGTTTGAACTACGTGACGCATTATATGAATGTGGGTGATACGCTACGACAGAAAGATTATATTCTTATTTTAGAAGAAATGAAAGAAGGAGCGACCCATAAAGATTATGATTCCCAACCGAATGATTTATCTTATGGAGCGAGATTTGTCGTTTATCCGAAAAAGATCAATGCCCGTTTTGAAGTAGAACCTGTGATGGCTTTGCGGAAGACTTTATTGTATACTTTCTCGGAAGAGATTCCAAAATTAGGAATGAAAATTAAGTTTCCAAATGAGGCGTTGGATGAGTTATTTGTTCCTGAAAGCGAACTAGGTTATGAAAGCTTTAAGCTAAAAAAAGGCCAACAAATTGACTATCATAATTATAAAATCCGATTTGATAATTTTAATGTACAAGCAGAACATTCGGCTTATGAAAAAGAGGAAGGAGATGTAGCGGTAGGTGCTGAGATGACGATCTTTAATCAACAAGGAACGGAAGTCGGGAAGGCATCACCACTCTATCTAATTAGAGGGAAGCAACCTTTTAATTTTAAGGATGAGTTATTTGATTTAGGTCTACATTTTAGGTTTGTTAAAATTGATCCGCAAAGCGAAGAGGTAGAGGTTTTGATTGGACGAAAAGATGATAAAAAACGTCGTGTTCCGATTGCGATTGCCAATGATGTTCCACGAAGTGATTGGATTGTTTTAGAGGCGATTTTATTCCCTGGAATTAACTTCTTTTGGGTTGGAACGATTATGATGATGTTGGGGCTGTTTATGGGAATGGGGGC
>CALGJS010000414.1 GCA_937927835.1 uncultured Saprospiraceae bacterium
GAAGGTGGAAAAATTTGTATGCAAATACTTCATGCAGGTCGCTATGCCTATCATGCAGATGGCGTTTCCGCTTCAGCGATTCGTTCTCCTATTAATAAGACGACACCGAGAGCTTTAACGACCCAAGAGGTCTGGGATACAATTGACGATTACGTCAACTCGGCAGTGCTAGCAAAAGAAGCAGGTTATGATGGTGTAGAAATTATGGGTTCAGAAGGATATCTGATTAATCAGTTTATCGTGAAGAGAACCAATCACCGAACGGATGAATTTGGCGGCAGCTACGAGAATCGAATTAAGTTGCCGATTGAGATTGTCAAACGAACCCGAGAAAAAGTAGGTAAAAATTTTATCATCATTTTTAGACTCTCCATGCTGGATCTAGTTCCTGAGGGAAGTACTTGGAAGGAAGTGGTACAACTGGCAAAAGCAGTAGAAGCCGCAGGAGCTACCATCATCAACACCGGAATTGGTTGGCACGAAGCGCGTGTTCCTACGATTGGAACAGTCGTACCTCGAGGTGGATTTGCCTGGGTGACCAAGCGAATGATGGGCGAAGTTAAGATTCCGCTAATTGCGACCAACCGAATCAATATGCCCGAAGTAGGTAATCAGATTATTGCCGATGGTAGTGCAGATATGGTCTCGATGGCTCGACCGTTTTTAGCCGATGAAAATTTGGTTTTAAAAGCGATGGAAAATCGGGCACACGAAATTAATACTTGCATTGCTTGTAATCAGGCTTGTTTGGATCATACTTTTGAAGGTAAACTAAGTTCTTGCATTGTCAATCCACGTGCTTGTCATGAAACTGAATTAAATTTTCTTCCTACTGAAAAACCGAAAAAGATTGGGGTCGTTGGTGCTGGTCCTGCGGGACTCGCCGCTGCTACTATTGCTGCTGAGCGTGGTCATCAGGTGGATTTATTTGAGGCATCAGAAGAGGTTGGAGGACAGTTTAACATGGCGAAGGTAGTTCCTGGAAAGGAGGAATACCACCAGACCATTAGGTACTATTCTGAGATGATAAAAAAGCACGGTGTTAATTTATCGTTAGGACATCGGGTTACGACCGAAGAATTATTGGAAAATAATTATGATGAGATTATTATCGCAACGGGCGTTACGCCAAGACAGGTAAGTTTCCCTGGACATGATCATCCAAAAGTAATTTCTTACGCAGAAGTTTTATCTGGTAAAAAGCCTGTGGGTAAAAGCGTCGCCATCATTGGAGCAGGTGGAATTGGTTTTGATACCGCGGAATTTCTTACGCATAATCCACATCATGTAGCGCCAAGTATGGACGTTGAAAAATACATGAAAGAATGGGGCGTAGACATGGACTATACCAATGGCGGAGCCGTAGAAAAACCAAAACCGGAAGCTTCTCCTCGACAAGTTTATTTATTAAAACGATCCATTGGAAAACATGGAAAAGGTTTAGGAAAAACAACCGGTTGGATTCATCGGGCGAGTTTGATGATGAAAGGAGTGGTTCATCTAGCGAATGTGACTTACCATAAAGTGGATGATGAAGGTTTTCATATTTCTGTTGGGAAAGAACGTCAGGTACTGCCCGTCGACAATGTGGTGGTTTGTGCTGGACAAGAGCCTTTGCGAGATTTGTGGGAAGGATTGAAATCGAAACATAATCATGTTCACTTGATTGGTGGTGCGGATGAGGCGAGTCAGTTGGATGCGAAACGAGCGATTAAGCAGGCGAGTTATTTGGTGGCGGAGTTGTAGTTTTGAGTTTTGAGTTTTGAGTTTTGAGTTTTGGGTTGGGGAATTTTGAGTTATCAGTTGGAAAATTGCAAGATCTATTTCTCATTTTTTTAACATCTAATTTTTATAAAAAGATAAAATGTCCAATCAAGGATCGATACCAATTGATGAAAATTGTCTCCATGCCATAGTTGTAAAAAATGGTGATCAAAATAAAATAATTGAAACCCTTCAGATAACTGAACCACAAGTAGTGACGTGGGACGAAGCGATAAAAACTACATGGGACGAATCTAACGAATTTCTAAATTATGAAAATGCCATTGTATCTGAGGACATAAACGGAATTAATTCAAGAAGAAAAAGAATTAGAAAGGGAGAATAAAGAACATTCTTTTTTTCATGTTGTAGAAGTCGCTAATAAAGTTCTTGAGTTTAATTCCATTCTTATCACTTCAAATTATTTTGATAAAAAGGTAGTCATTGGCAAAAGACATCTAAAAGATGTTGAGAAATATAAAGAACATATTTTCATTCTTGAAAAACATAAACCTTCTTCAAAAACAGAAAACAATAACCTAGATGATGACTTACCATTTTGAAAACAAATCATAATTCATCGGAATTATCTACTCCTTTTGATTAGATAAATTTAATCTAAATAATAAGATTTGGCTACGCCTACCGTACTCATTATTAGGTATCTTTGTTACGATCGTATACCTTCGGGAAAAATAAAATTTAGTGGTTAGTTTTGAGTTTTAAGGAATTTCGTATCTACAGCTGGAGCTGTAAACGAACAAATCAACGATTAAACGATTAAACGATTAAACAAATCAAAAAAAAGAATTTGGCTACGCCTACCCTACTCATCATCGGACATATGTGTCACGACCGCATGCCTTCCGGAGAAATCAAACTTGGTGGAACTGCGGCTTATGCGGCTTTTCTCGCTAAGAAGATGGGGGCGGAAGTAACGATTCTAACGAGTGTTGGTGATGACTTTGCTTTTTATGATTTGTTTAAAAAAGAAGGTGTTACTATCTTTAATATTCCGGCTAAAGAGACGACGGTTTTTGAAAATATTTATCCCGAAGATGGTGGTGAGCGAGTTCAGTATTTGCATGCTCGGGCTGCGACTATTTCTAAGCAAGATATTCCTAGTAATTTGGCAGCACCTGATTTGGTATTGTTCTGCCCGATTGCGGATGAGGTAGATTTGGATATGTTGAATTGCTTTCCCGATTCGTTGAAAGCGGCTACGATTCAAGGTTGGTTAAGGGATTGGAATGAGGAAGGATTGGTTGCTCCAAAAGGAATGGATTGGAAAGGATTGGCGCCGTTGGATTTGTTGGTTTTTAGTGATGCGGATATGGTGGGTTTTGAAAATTCTATTTCGGTAGTTTCTGATTTTGTTCCGATTGTCATTATGACGAGAGGACGGAATGGGGTTCGTGTTTTTGAGGATGGTGAGTCTAGGAATTTTCCGACCGAACCGATTGAGGTAAAAGATGCGACGGGTGCGGGTGATAGTTTTGCGATGGGATTTTTATTGGAGTATTTTAGGACGAAGGAAGTGAAGGTTGCGGTGGATTTTGGGCAGCGGGTGGCGCGAGAGGTGATTGGTGGATTTTCTGATGTGTAGATTTTTTGATGTGCGGATGGGTGGATGGGTGGATGGGTGGATGTGCGGATTGGTGCGACACGCTACGCGGTCGGATTTGAAGGGAGTGTTCAGTAAAGTGTGTCATCTTTGTCGTATTAGCATTGCGTAATACGAAACCGATTAACCAATCAACTAATTAACAATAACTTATACATATGCAATGTTTACTATGTATTTTAAGTTAATTATCTAGACACAGTTAATTGAACACCCCCGATTTGGATATTTAACCCAAATATTAAAATGGTCAAAGTCTAAATCGGTTGAGATAGTTTTGGCTGGTTCCTCGTTTTTAACTTCAGGTTTAGTGTTTTGGCAAGACTAGCAACTTAGAAAAAGTATGAGTCCGAAAAGATAGTTAAGCCTCATTTTTTTAATTTTGTGAAAGCATAAAAATAAATATCATCTCCAAAACTGAGCAGGATTTACACTTCCGGGGTATTCGTTGCTGTAAATGGTGATGGTATCCCATTTTTTAAATACATTATCTGTTGCAGCTGGATTAACATATTTCAGTGCGATTCTTAGCGTAGTTTTAAAATCTCCTTGATATTCTGGGGTCATAAAAGTCCAATATTGATTGGGGTTTAAGTATTCCCTAAAAATGCTATTTCCACAAAATCCACCTGTTTGCTCCTTCTCAATATCCCGCCATATTCCATTTTTATCTTTCGCTTGTGCTTTCATTTTAATTCTCCCGCTAAATCCCCCAAATTGGATCGGTGTATCCAATCGGTTTGCAACGTGAACAAAATAAGATCTGGCATTTCTGTAATTTTTATTTTTAATTTTATCAATCAGACTGATTTTCTCTATCACTACGGACAAGGAATCCTCCGGAAACTTGTTATTATTTTCTATTTCTTTTGAATAAATTTTCTTGCTGTTTTCTTTACGAAGGTTTTTATTTTTATAGACGTTATAATCAGTAGTTTTTATATAATCAATATTTCGCTGAAAATACTTATAGTGAGCATAAGTAGAAGATTTCCAAACAACTTCCCCTCTCCTATTCACATAGGCCGTTCGTTTATCAATGACCGATTTAAGTAAGCCATCTTTAAAGCCATTTCTATCAAAACTTTTCATAATTGGCTCCACGATTGTTTTCCCTTGGAGATCTTTAATACCATAAAACCCATCCTGAAAAAAAGCAAAATACCCGTCATACAACCCAGTAATTCCTTTAAAAGTTGGTTTAATAATATAGACGCCATTCGTATCTATAATTCCGGAACGCTTTTGATAAGAAGCTATCGCCAATCCATTGATAAATTGATGACTATGAATTTTATCAATCGAGTCTGCTTCAATTCTCTCTCCATTTGTTTTTATAATAAATTGATTCCTCGCATTATCCTGAATGATGGCACGATTAAATGAAAAATTACTGACTCTTCGAAAAGTATTGTCATTAATAATAGTCTCACCTTTTAAATTCATAAAACCCTGATAAAAATTCGAAGTAATGATACGTCCTAATGAATCTACCCTCCGACTTCCATAACAATTCAACTTTATTAACCCACAATACAGATTATCCGAAGTGGAACAGTTATTTTCAGAGTTCATTTCCAGGATTATCTTTCCTGCCTTATCGGTTAAGGCAGCCAGATTTTCTCCTTTATCATTACTATATTTCACTTTAAAATGCCTGTTTCCAAACGTCCTTATATCGTAATACTGGCCAATAGGAATAACTACATTTCCGGCCGTATCAATGACTCCTACTTTCCATTTCTCAGGTTTTGAACTACTAAGAATACTGGCAATCGCTTGTTCTTCATCAAAAAAATAAATAGAATTGTAAATTGTGTCGATGATCAGGTTTCCGCTTTTATCTATGCCGCCAAATTTATCTGATTTCGTTTCGACGACGGCTAGGTTTTCGTTTACGGGTTTGATTTCGGTATAAACATTATATTCCGATTTTTCTATTCCTTTTTTATTAATAAAAAAAGGAATACCATCTTTATATACTTTTGCCAAACCCCACTTAAATGGATTCCCAAAATCAAATTGAGGTGCGATCACCATCTCCCCAAGTTTGTTGATATATCCATGCGTTCCATCAATTCTGACATTAGCAAGACCCTCTGAAAATTCTCCAGCAGATCTGTAAATGGTTTTTATCACTTCTTCTCCTTCTTCATTTATAAATCCATATCTATTGTTTTCATTGACTAGAAAAAGAATTTCCGATACTCCATTATCCGACCTATCTGAAAAATGAAAGAAACCAAGACTTAACGAAATAAGCACAATAATATATCGCATCTCTCTAAAGGAATTTGGATGAAAAATTTTTAAATTAAAACACTGCACTAATCTCCTAACAACTCAATTACAATCGGCAATAAAAGAATAGCGATTGATCATTTGCATGGTGATTTATTATTTATTTGAATCAGGAGTTAAATTTTTAATTAAAAATGAAAAGGAGCTTTGTGAGGTGCTTCTTGCCGCTTGCTTCTGGCTATTTGCTTCCCAACCTAATACGGTCGGCAAGCTTCGACCGCGATAGAAAGAAGCAAGGAGCCAGAAGCAAAATATCCCAAAGGAAATTAGAAGATGATGTTTCTTTAACTTATATATTTATTTCCAACCCCTGATTCGTATTATTTAACCAACAATCCCCAACGGCTTCGTCACCTCCCACTTCCCTCTTGTAAAATCTGGAAATGGTTGCGGTGCTCCACCCTGCGCAACCGATGCTTCACTCAACGGTGCTACGGCACTCCACAAACAACCTTCATAAACATTTTGATCAAGTGGAAGTCCTTTTTGAAGACACTCGACAATTCGGTACATCATGATTCCATCCATTCCTCCGTGACCACTTTCTTTCGTTTTTTGATTGAGTTTTTTGTAAAGTGGATGATCGTATTTTTCGTAGAGCTTCTCTAAATCTTCGCCTTGTGCCCAAGAATGGTGATCTTTTGTAATGCCCGGAACGCCACCTTCTAACGCTACTCTTGTCGGGAAACCAGCGAGGGTTCCTTTGGTTCCTTGTAGAAGATTCAGGCGCGAATATGGGCGGGGACTGGTTTCATCCCATTGGACCATGATGGTACGACCGAGGGCCGTTTTGATGATGGACGTATTCATATCTCCTCCCTGAAAATCTAGTTTATTCCACTTGTGATCGTCAGGATATTTTTTCTTCGCATAATCTTGTCGACCGAGCGCTGGTGTAGAAAAAGAGACCAAGGTATTAAAGTTGTCTTCGGTGCGGGCGAGGTTCATGTATTGCGCAACTGGACCGAGTCCGTGGGTTGGATAGAGGTTTCCGTTGCGTCGTGCGTAATGACCTGTCCGCCAAGAACCGGTACCACGTTCCTGCTCTTCCATCTGCCAGCGTAGTTCGTGAATATAGGCAGCTTCAGCATGTAATAGTTCTCCGACGACTCCTTGTCGGCACATATTTAGGAACATCAACTCGGCTCGTCCGTAATTGACATTTTCCATCATCATACAATGCTTTTGTGTTTTTTCGGAAGTGTTTACTATATTCCACATCTCCTCCAAGGTAAGGGCCATCGGCACCTCCACAAAAGCATGTGCACCTTGCTCCATCGCTGCGATGGCCATCGGTGCATGATTGATCCAATTGGTGGCAATAAAAACAACATCGGGTTTTACTTCCTGAAGCATGAGCTTCCATTTATTTTCGTCGCCATAATATAAAGCTATATCTTGGTGACGATTTGCATCTCCAGTTTTTTCAGCAACATCGGCCCATTTACGAACATTGTCTTCATAGAGATCGCTGACCGCTACTACTTCGGTTCCATCAAGAGAAGCTAGAAATTTTAGGTGATACCCTCCTCGATTTCCGACGCCGATAAAAGCGGCTCGAACGTTGTTGAGTTTCGGGGCAGCATAATCGCCCATATAGGTGCCTTCAGAAGCAGGAATAGATTGGGAAGTTTTACAACCTGGTAGCATGGAACCAGTTACGACGGCCGCGCCAGATAAGGTTGTTTTACGGAGGAAGTTTCTACGGTCTATTTTTTTCATGATGGTGCTTTTTCATGAAGTTGTTTAAGAATGTTCACAAAAGGTGAGGATAAGTGCTTGGTTGTCAAGACAAAGCAAATTTTGAGGTTCGTAGCCAAAGCTACGGTGCCGATAAATTTGTGAAGCCATGCCTGCCGGCAGGCAGGTATTGACAATCAATGACTTGTCCACAACCATTGTCCTTCATTTTTAAACAACTTCCATATTAGAATGATACACCGTGAAGGTAGGGAATATTTTTTGAATTAGAATTGGAATAGGAATGTGAATTAGAATAATTTAACTCTAACCTTGCCTAATAGTTGACAGGTTTCGATTTATTTTCTGAGGTTGATGTTGAGAAGCTACTTCTTCAATATCCCATCCGCCATCAGCTTATCTAGGAAAATCATACTTCCGGCTTTGTTGAGGTGTTGGTAGTCACCGAAGCCTGCGCGATCTTTTACGGAATTAGAATAGTCGTGGACTTTCATTCCAGTGGCTTTTTCAGCTTCTGCTTTGAGTTGATCAAGATTGACTAATTTATCGAGGTAAGGTGGGTAATATGGATTGATGACTAGTTGGACATCGACGCCTTTTGATTTCGCAAATTCTACCGTAGCTGCAAGGTGCTCCATGACTCCTTTTACATATTCGACTTCTCCATTTCTTGAAGAGGTTAGGTTGCTAACGATGTTTTTAAAAAGTCTTTCTTTCCTATCTTCGGGTCTGATGGTATCGCGGTGTACAATTTTGATCGTGTCGGGCTTATAATTTGTTATTCCTGTTACCATCGCATCGTTGATGACTCGATCCAGCAACCAGTCTTCGTCCGTTTTATTTAGGTAGAACATGGACCGTTGGAAGATTTCGCTATTGTATCGATAGATATGAAATATTTTTCCAGCGATGGCGCCTGTTGTATCATTTTGGTGAACAAGATCATACATCCGTGGCGAATACGGCGTGTAAAGATTAAAGCCAGAGATAAGCGATTTATTAAGACGATCACACATTGAAACGTCCAAGATCATCTGTTTTGGTGCGGGATATTTTTCTAAATAATCTTTTACTAAAACTTCTGCTAGATCAATTGGCATTCCATTGTAGCTAATGTTTAAGGTTTTCTTTCCAGTTATTTTTTCAATATGAGGTTGATAAAAAATCAGTCCTCGTGAATTTCCGACTAAAAGAATATCTGCCGCAGCCTCACCTTGATAAAGCCGAGAGTAGCGAAACTGACTTTTTTCCGTTAACTGTTTTAACACCCAACCGAAGAGTCGGTCTCCGGCAAAAAACAATATAATGACAATAAATACCCAGTATAACTTTTTCACAATTTTCTAAAATTGAAAATAAATAAAGGAATTGGCACCAAAGGAACCGAAAAAGGCAATTGCCCATAATAATAATACAAAACTTAGAATCCTAAAAGCGGGATTCGATTGGATAACTTTCCAAAGTGTAAATCGTACATCTAATATTTCTACAAAGAGTAAAATACCAATTACCATTACTCCTTTGATCACCCAAAACTTATTGATCACCGAACCAAAATTAAAAGCTTCTAATGAAGCAATTCCAGAGATTACTTGACTGGCAATATCAAAATCTGGTGCACGGAAATAAATCCAAGCAAAACAGGTCGAGGCATAAACCAAACCCATCGCTAACATATCTTTAAAGAACTTCGGCGTACGAATCGCATCCAGGAATTTATTCCAAATCGGTCCAGCCAATCGCTGAACCACTTGATAGGAACCATGTAGGAATCCCCAAAAAACAAACGCCCAACTCGCTCCATGCCATAAGCCACCGAGTAGCATCGTGTTCATCAAGTTCATATAGTTGAATGCATTCTTATTATTGTAGTCGCTTTTTTGCATGTAGAAATACGTCCCGATCGAACTCAAAACATAGATCACTGCCAACCACCACCAACCGGTGAGGAAAACAGTTAAGATCATAAAGACGAGTAAGATAAACCAAGAAGCGAACGTCCCTCCTCTATTTCCCCCCAAAGGAATATACAAATAATCTCTTAACCAACTTGACAGGGAAATATGCCAACGGGTCCAAAATTCACTATAGTTGCGAGAGAAATAGGGTTTTTTAAAGTTATCTGGAAAATCAAATCCCATGATCCGTGCAAGTCCAATTGCGATATCAGAATACCCAGAGAAATCACAGTAAATTTGGAAACTATAAAAGATAACTCCGATCAAAAGATGAAGTGATCCAAAAGTTTCTGGTGCTTGAAAACATTGATCGACAAAGGGCGCCAAAGAATCAGCAACTGCAACTTTTTTAAAGAATCCCCAAATGATTTGTCCTGTACCAGCGGTCACCCGATCCCAAGAGAATTCACGATCCTTTTGGAACTGCGGCAAGAAATCACTGGCTCGAACAATGGGACCAGCCACCAATTGTGGAAAGAAGGAAATAAAAGTTGAAAACCGTATAAAGTCCTTTTCAACGGCGATCTCTTTTCGATATACATCAATCGTATAAGACATCGATTGAAAAGTATAGAAGGAGATACCAACTGGCAAAATGATTTTCAGACTATGCATCGAACCATCATAGCCGAAACCCAAGAGCATTTCCTGGAAGGACTTGATAAAGAAGTTAAAGTATTTGAAAACGCTAAGGAAGCCAAGATTGACAACCATACTGGCGATGAGTAATTTTTTTCGAGTAGGTTGATCTTCCGTGTTATCTAATTTAAGTCCTACAAAGTAATCAACACAGGTAGAAAAGGCCACTAAGGCTAGAAACCGTTCATCCCACCATCCGTAGAAAAAATAACTTGCAAGCAAGCACAGAAAAAGTCTTGCGCGTCCTTTGAGTGCGAAGTATAATGGGAAAAATATCCCTATAAAAACAAAAAAAGCAATACTATTAAAAATCATGTTTTCGGTAA
The DNA here is from genome assembly GCA_937927835.1 of uncultured Saprospiraceae bacterium. Taxonomy (GTDB): domain Bacteria; phylum Bacteroidota; class Bacteroidia; order Chitinophagales; family Saprospiraceae; genus JALZUU01. The sequence continues at coordinate 10,314 of CALGJS010000414.1, forward strand.
CTGCTGAGGGTATCACGGATCAGATACGCCAAAAAATATATTATTGTATGTTTAATTACGAACCTCGTCAAAGCTTGTTGCTAAACGAGGTCACAAATCTACACTTTACGGTGCAATTATCCTGCCCTAGTAGGTTTTCTTAGTAAATAATTTACTCCTGAACAAGATCCTGAATCTCCCCGACCCACAATTCATAGCCGGGTCGGTTAAGATGTATTCCATCAAGGGTATAATTGGCGTTTAGTTTTCCGGAAGTATCCTTAAATTTCTGGTGTAAATCTACGTATTTGAGATTAAAATCAGTTGTTATTTTTTGAATACCATCATTTAAAGTCAAGACATCCTCGTTAGCCAGGCCTGTATTTTTGACGGTATTATTAACTGGAAGAATACTTTGGATGATTAATTCGGTGTTGGGAGAGCCGGTTTGAATTTGTTCTACAATGGCTCGATAGTTTGCTAAGATATGTGGCGGACGATGTAGAATCAGGTCATTTATACCGATCATTAAGAAAACTTGCTTGGGTTTTCCTTTGATAATTGGATCGAGTCGACGAAGGATTCCATCGGTAAATTCTCCACCAATTCCGCGATTTCGAATATTAGGGTTATTAAAAAACTCTTGCCATTCGCCATATTCTGTGAGCGAGTTTCCAAGAAAAACAATATTGGAAGAATCAATGGACAAATTTTCTAGAATTTGAGTTCGATGTTGATAAGCTTCCGCTACTCCACCATTTCTTATTCGAGAAAGAATCGCGTTCGGACCTCCGAGTCGTTGGACCGCATACGCGAGTAT
>CALGJS010000415.1 GCA_937927835.1 uncultured Saprospiraceae bacterium
TTTGAACTACAATTAAACACACCAGATTTAAATGTATATGGAGTTTGTCTTCCGGGAGTTCCGGGAGTTGTCATTGGTTTTAATGAAGATTCCGCTTGGGGTGTGACCAATGTTGGACATGATGTCGTTGATTGGTATAAAATTAACTGGATAGATGCAAAAAAAGAAAAATACTTGTTTGATGGTCAGGAAAGGTCTGCAGAATTAAAAATAGAAGCGTACAAAATAAACGGGCAAGCGACTGCTTACGATACGGTACGCTATACGCATTGGGGGCCTGTGGTTCATCAAACACCAGGCAAACTTGATGAAGATTTAGCGATGCGTTGGGTCGCTCATAATTCAATGGGGAATGAATTAAAAACATTCCATGGATTAAATACTAGCAAAACTTATTCAGACTATCGGAAAGCCATTACCAATTTTGCTTCTCCTGCTCAGAACATTGTTTATGCTAATAAATCGGGAGACATCGGAATAACCGTTCAAGGACAATTGCCTATTCGACCGGTAGAACATGGTCTGACGGTTCAACCTGGCAAATCAACCGCTACTGATTGGACTGGATTTATTCCAATGGATCAATTACCTCATGTAAAGAATCCAACTCGTGGTTTTGTAGGTTCTGCGAATCAACGTTCTACAAGTACCGATTATCCTTATCCATACCTTTCCATGCACGGCGGTTTTGAGGCTTACCGAGGCCGAACCTTAACTCGTAAATTGGATACCATGGAACAAATTACGGTGGCAGATATGCAAGCTTTGCAAACGGATGTTTATGGTTTAAAAGCAGTAGAAGCCCTACCCGCTTTACTTAAATTAGTGGAAGACATGGAGATGAATGAATCGGAAAAAAAGTATTTCGATTTATTAAAAAAATGGGATTACGAATATAGAGGAAATACGGCTGGTCCGATTTTATTTAATAATTGGTTTTCTAATTTTTATAGGAAAACTTGGGACGAAATATTCACCATGAATAAATCGCATGAGATGTCTTTTCCCAGTAATCGCCGAACGATTGCCTTACTAAATGAGGTGCCAGCACATGACTTTTTTGATTTGCAAGAAACGGCTGAACAAAAAGAAACAGCAAAGGAAATTGCCATACTCTCCTTTACTAATATGGCAAAAAAAATCACAGACTGGGAAGCAAAAGGAAACGCTTTAGAATGGTCGAATTATAAAAAATTAGACATCAATCATATTGGTTTCATTCCTGCTTTTTCTAGGAAAGATCTAAAGGTAGAAGGAGACTCAAAAACACTGAATGCGATTGGAAGAACTTGGGGACCTTCCTGGCGAATGATTGTTGCTTTTGGCCCAGGAAAGCCCAAAGCATATGGTATCTATCCTGGTGGACAATCTGGAAATCCGGGAAGTGCGAACTACGATAATATGTTGGAGGACTGGGCAGCTGGGAAATATTATGAGCTAGAATTAATGGATCGAGAGTAGTGCTATTGAATTAGAATTAGAATTAGAATTAGAATTAGAATTAGAATGGGAATGGGAATGGGAATTAGAATGGGAATGGGAATGGGGAATATTTTTTAAATCTAGATTTGCATTAATAATAGTTTTTTATGAAATTTATTTTAGGAATAATCGGAATGATTGGTGCGGGGCTTTTAGCTGCGCAATTTTTACCATGGTGGAGTGTGGTCCTTGTTTGTTTTATCGCTGGAGCTATGCTGAATATGAATGGTTGGAAAAGCTTTCTTTGCGGGTTAGTTGCTATTTTCTTACTTTGGGGACTAAGTGCTGGATGGGACTTTCATCATGGTAGTTATATTATGGCTAATAGAATGGGCACCTTACTAGGGGGTGTCAACGGAGTAGCTTTGATGTTTATTACTGCATTGATTGGTGGTTTTTTGGGGGGTCTGAGTAGTATGACTGGTGGATATTTTAGAGAAATATTTAAACCTTCCTAAATTTACGCAACAAATAGCATTATTGTTTGTCATTTATTAGCGTATCTTACTATACTAAGAGCTTGTTCAAAAATAAAATTAAATCAAATCAAATGGATAATTATCAACGTGCTAAAAAAATTGTAAGAAAGAAAAAAGCCTTTTATCAACATCTCGGTGCTTATATGGCCGTAATTGGTTTTTTGTTAATGATCAATATTCTCTCAGGGGATAATGAACCTTGGTTTTTATTTCCTGCTGCAGGTTGGGGAATTGGGCTCTTTTTGCATTATATAAACACGTTTGGTTTTCCATTTACCAAAGGAGTCATGTCTCCTGAATGGGAAGACCGTGAAATTGAAAAAGAGATGGACAAGCTAGAAGGTTTTCCTGAAGCACCAGAACCAGACGAAGAACTGGAACTCAAAGAATTTAAAAAACTGAGAAGTGAATGGGGTGACGATCAGGAATTTGTGTAGGAGTGGGTGTTTATTTAACTGTGTATAGGTAATTAATCTAAGTCACATAAAAACATTGTATATTGATAAAAAGGTTAATTGGTTGATTCGTTAATCGGTCTCATGCTACGCAATGCAAACGCAACAAACTCAAACTCCTGCTTTAAATTTCAAGTTCAAACTATTTTTAAAAATGCCTCTTTTATTCCTTCCAATGCGGTCCTAAGCAAGTATATTTGTAGCTTTGAAGCGTTAGACTTGTCCTACCATATTTTTCATGGTTCGCAAGCAGCCAATTTTTCTTAAAAACATACTATAAAATACGATGCTCAACACTTACCTAGATCTGATTGCTAAGGCAACAGGACTCCCAACGACTAAAATTTCCAATACCATAAATCTATTAGAAGAAGGGGCAACCATTCCCTTTATTTCTCGATATAGAAAGGAAGTTACTGGCTCTCTTGATGAAGTTCAAATTGCGAATATACAAGAGCAACTCCAAAAATTAAAAGACATCGACAAACGTCGAGAAACCATTATTTCTTCTATCGAAGAACAAGGTAAAATGACTCCTGACTTACTCCTTAAAATTAAGAAGACCTATCAATTAAATGAGCTGGAAGATTTATATCTACCCTTCAAGCGTAAACGAAAAACCCGTGCCTCTGTCGCTCGCGAAAATGGACTAGAGCCACTCGCTACAAAATTACTAACACAAGAAAATTTCAATATCAGTGAATTCGCTTCTACCCTACTTTCTGAAAAAATAACAACGATAGAAGATGCGCTAAAAGGAGCCAGAGATATTATCGCCGAACAAGTTAATGAAACGGAAGAAGCGCGAACCAGCGTTCGACAAAGTTTTAAAGAAGATGCATTTATTAGAGCCAAGCTCGTTCGTGGAAAAGAAAAAGAAGCGGCGAAATACCAAGACTATTTTGATTATTCAGAAAAATTAAGTCGATGTCCTTCTCACCGTTTGTTGGCTATTCGTCGAGGAGAGGACGAAGGTTTTTTACGAGTAAAGATTAGTCCAGAAGAAGACGATGCACTTTATCATTTAGAAAAAATATTTGTCAAAAATAGAAATGAAGCAGGCGAACAAATCGCTCTAGCCGTAGGTGATGGTTACAAAAGGTTATTAGCCCCTTCAATCGAAACAGAGTTTAGAAATCTCGCCAAAGCTAAAGCAGATGAGGAAGCCATCCAAGTGTTTACTGAAAATCTGCGACAGCTTTTATTAGCGGCGCCTTTAGGACAACGTAGCATCTTGGCGCTTGATCCTGGATTTAGATCTGGCTGCAAAGTTGTTTGTTTGGATGCACAGGGAAATCTAATTTACAACGGTAATATTTATCCACATCCTCCTCAATCAAGAGCAGACCAAGCGGTTTCTGAAATTAAACATTTGGTTAAAAAATATAAAATTGATGCCCTGGCCATTGGCAATGGAACGGCGGGAAGAGAAACTTATCAGATGTTTGCGGGACTAGATTATGGTCGTCCTGTTGATGCATTTATGGTCAATGAAAGTGGTGCTTCGATCTACTCTGCATCGTTGGTTGCTCGAGAAGAATTTCCGGACAAAGATGTTACGGTAAGAGGAGCTGTCTCGATTGGTAGAAGATTGATGGACCCGCTAGCAGAGCTTGTAAAAATTGATCCTAAATCTATTGGCGTTGGTCAATATCAACATGATGTACAGCAAAACATGCTAAAAGAAAGTCTAGACCGTACTGTGGAAAGTTGTGTAAACTCCGTTGGTATTAATCTAAATACGGCTAGTAAACATTTGCTCACCTATGTTTCTGGTCTCGGTCCTACCCTAGCTCAAAACATCGTAGACTATCGTTCTGAAAATGGTGAGTTTAAACAACG
>CALGJS010000416.1 GCA_937927835.1 uncultured Saprospiraceae bacterium
GGAAATGATACCGATTTTCCCGATGAAACTTTGGCTACGATTAATAATCTTATTGATGTTTTGATTTATGATACTTCGGATAGTGACGATGTGGATATGATTGCGATTTTTAGTGCGGATCCAAATTTTGCGAATATCGAACAAATCAACGAAGGTTCTAGCAATAACACCAATTCAATTCAACGGAATAGCGATGGAACTTATACTTCCGCCGTCCCGACACCAAGAGCATTAAATGACGGAGGTGGCGTCAATCAAAATGGGATCACCATGGAAGTAGCTGAATCAGAATATGGGGAAGGTTCCTCTTTTGATATTCAAATTACGACAGAAGAAAATGTCACGGAAGAATTAAACTTTGGTATCAACCTAAGCCAATTCCCTTTTACGCCAGATGACTTTACTGGCAATACTTCTTTGACCATTCCTGCTGGACAAAATACCACCAGCACGACGATCACGATTGTCGATGATGCCATTGATGAAGGAGATGAAATCGCGGTGATTCGATTTGTAGGTTTACCTTCTCCGTTTTTGCCATTGATCAATAATCTAGAAATCCGAGTGGTTGATAATGACTTTCAAGTTGCACCCTATGGCACACCGACCAATCCAACTTTTGGCGTTGTTGCTTCCACTCAACCAATTGGATATTATAACAGCCTCAATGGCAAAGCAGATCTAGAATTACGACAAGCTCTTCAAGATATTATTGCTAACCCAAACGTGGTGAGAGCACAAACTTATACCGATGTACTGGATATCTTAGTAGAAGCCGATCAAAACCCTGCGAATAGCAATGAAGTTTGGTTGGTGTATAGTGAGGAGGGACGTCCAAAGTTGGATTTTCAAACCGGTTCTTTTAGTGATGAAAAATGGAATCGAGAACATACCTTTCCTCGATCTCGTGCTGGATACTCAAGCATAGAAGAAGATGAGGTGGCGGATGGAATTAATGTTTTTTGGGTGACCTCGGCAGATTCACTTCGACATGGAAACTCGGATGCACATGCCTTACGTGCAGCCGATGCGCAAGAAAACAGTGCGCGAAGCAATAAGCATTATGGGGACTATGTTGGACCGACTGGAACATTGGGAAGTTTTAGAGGTGATGTGGCTCGAAGTGTTTTGTTTCTGGAAATTCGGTATAATGGTTTAGAAATTGTCAATGGTTTTCAAACCGTGGATGGTCAGTTAGGAGACTTAGCGACGCTATTGGAATGGCATAGAAATGATCCACCGGATGATTATGAAATGAATCGCAATAATATTGTTTACAACTGGCAACGCAATAGAAATCCTTTTATCGATCAACCACAACTTGTCGAATATATTTGGGGCGACGAAGTTGGCACGGCTTGGGATCAATCGGTGGCTACTGATAATTTAAAGGAGCTTGAGGTTCAAATTTATCCAAATCCTACGTCAGATAGAATCTTCTTAAAAGGATTAGAAAATAATGCGTTGGTAGAAATTTATTCTATCCAAGGTCAAAAGATGGAGACTTATTCAGTTGTTGGAGATACGGCGATTGATTTGGAGCTTGCCACTGGTCGATATATTTTGAAGGTGGAATCGGATGGTAGAATTAAGATGGTGAAGTTGGTGGTTGAGGGGGAGTAGGGGATACTTAATTTAAGATATTGAATCAATAGATCAGCTTGCTTTGGTGGGTTGGTCTATTGGTGTTTTTAAAAAGGAAAACTTTTGTGTTAGTTGGATAAAACAGTAGGTATTTTGTTATAAATTATGAAAAAGAAATATCATATCGGAATATTAATTCAACAGGAATCTCTTTTAATAAATTTGAATTCATACAAACTGAGGGGTTTAACTTTATTAGATGTAACCCTTCATTTTACGGAGCAACTGAGGTTGTAGATCAAGAAAGAATTATAAATTTTTCTTCAGTTGAAATTCCAATTGAGGCAAAATATAAATTTCAACATAAGCAATTTTCCTTCAAGCTTAATTAAGTTAAAAGGAGGCACTTCCATTCAGAAGCACCTCCTCTTAATTTTTAATTTCCTTGGGATTTCATCGACCTAATTCCTCATCACATCAAACTCCACCCGAACATCATACACCTCGACAGTACCCGTCGAGAAATTATTAAACTCAATTCCCGTTCCTTCCCAATATCCTTCCACATCTTCCCCGACATCACCGAAAATAGTAAACTCAAGAATATCATAAACACAATTACTGAAACAATTATTGGATAGTCTTTCTCCCGCTGCATTCTCTAGATTATAATTAGCAGTTGTAATATTGTTACTGTCATAAATACCAGCGGTAGTTACTCCGGTAAATTCCATAGAAACACTTTGCTCTTGAACCTGGGAAAAACCGGAGATCGCTAATGAATCCGTACCAAAACCTTGAATAAAAATGGTTGGAGGTGTGAAGGATTCGAATAAGTTTCCATCTAGATATACTTTAATATAATGGTCAATTACTTGTCCACAGGCAGCAATATCATTCAAGTTCATCGGATTCGTAACAGGGTAGGTGGTAAGTTCTCCGGTCACTCCACCATTTAGATCATAAGCCAAGATTTCTAGTTCGGTAATCTCATTATTACAACTAAATAAAGTAAAATCAACTGTTCCGTTTTCGGTATAATATAAATCAGTAGTTCCAAAATTCGTCGTGACTTCTAAAAAGCCTGAAGTCACTGGATTATTATCACAATCAATTAAGTTTGCGGTAACTGGAATTTGAACTTCGGTTGCAGTAGAGGGAATAACCACCTCTCCTATATTAGTATCTTCAGAAAAAGGACCAATCGAATTGATCGTTGGATTACAAGCACCATTGTAATTATAAATTTTAAAAAGCAGTTCTTCGTTTGCAGTTACTGGTCCTGAGAAAAAACCATTATTATCTGTATTTCCATGACCGACTGACCAACCAGAAGTAGCCTCTACCCAAACATGAATATTTGGAACAGGATTTCCATTGGCATCAACGACCGTACCTGACAAATTAATAGAAGGCAGCGATCCATCATAATTCCAATAGGTAAAATGCGATACTTCCCCAACATATTGGTTACCGATTAGCGTCGCCACTCCGTCTTCAATCCATATTCCATATTCTTCATGAAAATACCATAGCGGAATAGTTGGTGGTGCATTGGCAAGTATTGCCTCAGGTAGTTGAGAACTGATGGTTGCTTTTTTATCATTTCCTAAATTAAGAGGTGCACCATTTGGTGTTTGTAGTTCGACTTGAATCATTCCAGCAGTAAATAAGGAAACCTCTTCTATCAAACTATTTAGTCCATCCAAACTTCCAGGCATTATTTGACCTAGAATAGGAGAGGTAGGGTCAAGCCATCTAGCTGCCACTTCTACGGTTCCTTCGTATACATTACCGCTTGCATCTACGATACTATTCGCAGGAAAATCAATACCGATTCCCTCTTGACTGGTTATCATGCCACCATCACTGGCTGCAAAGTTTCCAATGACAATCCTGGTTAATAGGGTTTTCTTTAAATAATTACGAGAATTATCTTGGGGGAAAAACCGATAAGAGTTGTCGAAATAACCATCTTTGGTGATTTTGGCGAGTGTGCCAGCTTGATTCATTGGAATATCCTTCAAGATAAAACGACCATTCTCATCAGATGTAGTTGTATTATTACCAATTTGAATCGATGCACCTTCGATACTTTCTCCAGCTTCGTTTTGGATAAGACCATACAATGTACCAGTTACAGCTAACAGCTTTGGTTCATAATCTTCAATGGTTGTAATAGTTGGATCTGGAGTGGTTTGGGTGGTGGAAACACCTTCGACATCCTTGCGGCAAGCGGATATCATCAACAATAGGAATAATGTAAAAAAGGGTAACTTTTTCATTGTTATATTTTTAGTTTTAGAAGTTTTTAAACAACTTCTTATTATCGGAACGACCTTTTTTTATACTGGTCTTATATATATAAGTCGTTGAAAATGGAATATGCTGCATGACGAGATATTATTTTTAATTAAAAGAGAAATTAGCTGTAGGTTGAATAGGAGAGAGTAGGTAGTAAAAGTTTTGTATATTTCTTATTTTTAATAATATGTAGAACTGAGAATATGGGATTAATACTAGGACCTATTTAATTTATCGAAATCAATGGTTGTTAGTGTTCTGTTTTCGGGGGTTTTAATTTTGTTATTTAATAAGTTTATTTTTGGAATGTTAGATTTTCTGAAGATCGAACAGTTTTATTGATTTTAAATAGAATAAAAAATTAGCAGTTCAAATTCTTAATAAAGATAAATATGTCGAATAAAAAAGTGATCCTATTTTTCTTGTTTGTTGGCGTTTTTCTACTTCTGGTAAATGGCTATTCATTACTGAATGGTAATGATGAAAGAATAGATGATATTTTAGATTATATCGGTTTGTTTTTAGGCTTTGCTCATATTATTTATGTAATAATATTTATGAAAAAAAATGATTTATAACCGTTTATGAAAAAAAACTTAGCGCTAAAAAAAATACTCTTTCTAGTACCAATTCTATTCCTCCTCAACAATGCAGCTTTTGGTTGCTCCTGTTTTGGAAAAACTTCTGTAAAAAAATCCATTAAAAGTTCAGACGCAGTTTTAGTTGGGAAAGTGATTTCAAGAGAAGAAGTAATCGTAACGGATTCCACGCTTATGAAGATATTTCCTAATGATTCATTGGATATGTACCGTGTACTATTCGAATACTATTTGATGAAATATGAATTTGAAGTAGAAGAATTATACAAGGGAAGAAAACTTAATAGAACGATTCATATTTACTCAGGTCGTGGAAGTAGTGATTGTGGATA
>CALGJS010000417.1 GCA_937927835.1 uncultured Saprospiraceae bacterium
TGAAAAGGCCATAGAATTATTAAAAAAACATGCGACCGAATTAGAGTTAAGACGTTTAGATGAAGATGATCAAATGTCTGAAGTTTCTTTCGCGGTACGTTTTTCTAATCCTAACCAATTAATAACAGCCAAAAAGGAACTACAGGCTGCTTTTCCTGGTATTTCATTTAGTTTTTTAGAAATTATATGAAAATAAAATCCAATAACAATTCTACTTTATTGCACACAGTCGGTTGGCTAACCGTTGGTGTATGCTGCTTGATCTTTGGTAGTTGGTTCTATCATAGTGGTAATAGTAAAAATATTAAAGTGTCGGAAGATACTGCTTCACTTTCTACAATAATTTCTAAGGATCTCTTAGATGATGTTATTCCTCAAAAAACTTTCTTAGAAGTAATAGAACAATATTCCAATCATACCATTATCTTAAGTGTCAAAGATGAAGCTTCACAAAATTTCTCTGATAATTATCGCACCTTGGTAAAAGAAATGGGAGGTGATGAGCTATCCGCTATTTCTTATAGGGATGCCTACACTGGAGTTATTCGTAATGGAAAATTCGTGGAAGAAAAGAGAAGTAAAACAGATACACTATCTTCCACCTTTAATACTTCTAAAGTAATTAGTGTTCCGATTCCAGCTGGTAATTATAGTTTACTGATTATAGGAAAAGATACTATTAGAAGAGATGCGAGAGGTTTACATGTTTTTGTACTGGCTGAAAATGGCCTGATCATGGATACCTATACTTTTGACTTTTATGAAAATCCTGATCCAACGTCCCCTCCAATTTACATCAATCCCATCTTTGAAGAGCTCCCTCATTTTACGATTGAATTAAGTGAGAAAAAATTTAAAAAATTTAAAAAGAAAAGAGACGAAGCATTAGAAAGTGGCATTCTTATTACTGAAGACGATGATCAAGTTCGTGCATCCTTAAAGTACAATCAAAAATCTTATCCAATTGACATTCGTTTAAAAGGAGATTGGACAGATCACCTAATGGATGATAAATGGTCTTTTAGGATTCACTTGGATTCAGATGATGCGATTATGGGAATGCAGAAATTCTCCCTACATCATCCCAAGGCAAGAAATTATGCTGGGGAATGGTTATTTCATCAAATACTTTCAGATCAAGGATTGGTTAGTTTACGATATGACTTTGTCCAACTTTTTATGATTATAAATACTTCAAATGGAAAGCAAATAAAAAGTTTAGGTGTTTATGCAATGGAGGAATTTTTTTCAAAGCAACTCATTGAAAATAATGAAAGGCGGACGGGGGTTCTTTTAAAGATTGACGAAAGTCTTATTTGGAAAAACCGAGTAAGCATGTCGAATGTCAAGGGAGCTGGAGATTATATCTTTCTGGCTGGCATCGTTGATTATAAAGATTTGGCGATTCTTCCTTTCGGTGAAAAAACAATTCGTAAAGATTCTACTTTGTTTAGTCAATTTCTAAAAGCTAAAACTTTACTAGAAGGCTACGTAACAGATTCGCTTCCGTTTAGTGCGGTCTTTGATGTTCCATTAATGGCAAAATACAACGCGGTGTGCAATTTGATGGGTGCTCAACATGCTATGATCAATCACAATTTAAGATTTTATTATAATCCCGTTACTGCTCGGTTGGAGCCGGTTGGATTTGATGCCAATGGAATTCACAAGCAAGTTTATTCCTCCTATTTTGATCACACTCAAAAAGATTTGGAATATATGTCGGCCTATACTGAGGCAATGGAATTTCTTATGACCGACGATTATTTTGATAAAGTACTATCTTGGCCAAAGCTTGATGAAAAGATTCAATTAATGAAAAACGCTTTCCCAGAGTATAAATGGGAAGGAGAAGAAATGTTGAGATTTAATCGCCAGATCTTAAAATCAACAATAGACCCCGTTAGCTCATTAACCGTTTTCCTTGATGACTACAACGATCAAAATTTAACGCTAACCGTCGAGAATTATGGTACTTTACCTTTAGCGATTGAAGGTCTTAGAGATGAAAACAATCGAACGATAGGTTTTACAGACGATGAAATAATTGTTCTAAAAAAAGAGCAAAAATCGATTTCATTTAAACTTGACAAAAATTTCCACCGTTTATTTGTAAACAAAAAAAAGAAAAAAGGTGGTTTTTCATTGCTCAACGATTTGAAAAAAATCAAAGTTAGTTATCGCGTTATAGGAAATGAAAAAGTCAAAGAGCAAGCAATCTTACCATGGTCTATTCAAAATTCCAATACGGTTACCAGCGACCCATTTAGAAGGTCAGGAAATATAGAAGAATTTCCATATTTAGAAATTGATGAACAGCATAAAAAAATTATTTGTAAACCTGGAGACTGGGAACTTAGTCGTACATTAATTATTCCTAAGGGTTATACCTTCCAAATAAATGCAGGATCAACGATTAATCTTACTCAGCCATTTGCTAAAATCATCAGTTTCTCTCCAGTAAGATTTATAGGTACGTCAGATTTTCCGGTGCGTATTTTTTCTAAAGAAAAAAAAGGAAGAGGAATTTTAGTCATGAATTCCCAAGATACTTCCATCTTAAAATACTGCGAATTCGATAATCTGGCCAACCCCATTGATATTAACTGGGCTGTTTCTGGTGCAGTCAATTTTTATAATGCTCCCGTTGACATTGCTTATACAAGTTTCACCAATAATCGATCAGAAGATGCCTTAAATATTATTAAGTCTAATTTTGTCATGAATGAGGTAGTGTTTTCGAATACACAATCAGATGCTTTTGATGGAGATTTTGTAACTGGGACTATTCGAAATGCGCTGTTCGCTGATTTAGGTAATGATGCCATTGACGTCTCCGGATCAAATCTTCAACTTGAAAACATTGTGATAAAACGCGCGGGTGATAAAGGCTTGAGTGCTGGTGAAAATAGTACAATAACTGGAAAAAATATAGAGGTTTATCAATCTGCTATTGCTGTTGCGAGTAAAGATAATTCCGAATTAAACGTGTCTAATCTAGTTTTAAACGACAATGAATTATGTTTCACGGCATTCCAAAAGAAACCAGAGTTCGGACCAGCCACTTTAAAGATAACAGATGCTGTGATGAAAAATAATGCCTTAGATCATTTGATTGAAAATTATTCTAGTCTTCTTTTAAATGGTCAGCAGATGCCGACCGTTGATCGTGTTAAGAATCAGATGTATGGCGTCATTTATGGTAAATCTAGTAAGTAGCAGTTATGATTGAAAAAATAGATATCCTACCTAATTATCGTTACGAACGGAAATTCACTATTGCTAATTCTGACCGAGCACAAGTACTTTACGTCATCAAACATCATCCTGCTTTTTTCCGTCCTATTTTTCAACCTCGACAAATCAATAATATTTATCTCGACGATCAAAAATTATCTTTTTTTAAAAATAATAGAATTGGTATTGCCAAAAGAAAAAAAATCAGAGTTCGATGGTATGGTCAATTATTTGGTAAGAATACAAGCCCTAGATTAGAGTACAAACTAAAAGACGGTTTACTAGGAGACAAATGGATTTTTGAATTACCTAACTTTATTATAGAGCCTGGTTTCTCTAATGATTCATTGCTGGAAGTCTTTGCTAACGCTGCTCTTCCAGCTCCCGTCGTCGAAGACCTACATCCATTACGGCCTACGCTTTTGAATACCTATTATCGGAGTTATTTTTTATCGGCGGATGGAAAATTCAGAATTACTTTAGATGAGTCAATGGCCTATTATCGTTTTGATTATCCACGGGCTCATTTTATGGCTGTTCATCGAACTCCAAATGACTTTATTGTTGAATTAAAATATTTACCAGCGGAAGATAAAATCGCTAATAAGATTTCTGAGAAATTTCCTTTCCGAATGGACAAGAGTTCAAAATATGTAAATGGAATAATTGCAGGAATGGGAAATAGGGTTAGATAATTTGAGTAAATAAGAAGTAATAATATACTGAGTAGCGAAGTGTGATAGGATTGTCTTGATTTTCTCTCTTTCTTCTTTCTTCCTAAAAAAGGAGAAGGCCCGCATTCGTTAGAATGACGGACCTTCATAAGATTTGGCGGCGACCTACTCTCCCACCTAGATCGGCAGTACCATCGGC
>CALGJS010000418.1 GCA_937927835.1 uncultured Saprospiraceae bacterium
GTGCATTGGAATACGGAATGCCACCTACAGCTGGATTAGGAATCGGAATGGATCGTCTTGCGATGATTATGACCAATTCAAATTCTATTCAGGACGTGCTATTCTTCCCGCAAATGAAGCCGGAAGATCAAGATGGAGAAGCAAAAGAGGAGGAAGTTGAATAGGAGGAAGAAAACAATTTGTAAGAAGTGTTTGTATTTACTAATAGACGTTTGTTAATGACTTAGTCTTAAATTGATAAAGTTGTTTTCTAAGGGTCATAAAACAGAAAAATGAGAAATTTAATAACAATTGCTTGTTTATTTATCGTATTGATTATCAATGCTCAGGAGCCGGTAATAAATAGTTCGAGAGAATTGAATAAAGAGTACAGAACTTCCTTTTGGTCGGAGGTTTTGGGGCAAGATGATACGGGGTATTATTTGCTTAGTACTTCTAACATAATAGAAAAAGGCCGATGGTATCTGGAAAAGTATACACCTGATTTAAAAAGATCTTTTAGAAAAAAGATTGATCAGCGGATTCTTGATATGAGTAATAATGTTAGTCATCATTCTACCCAATTCAAAAATGGGAAGATCTATATGTTCCTGTCTACTTGGAAAAAAGCAGATAAAAAAGGTAGATTATTGGTGAAAACTATAGATAAAGATGGAAATATTTCTGACGAAGAATTTAAAATTGGAGAAGCGTCTGCTAAAAATTATTTTAAAAAAGCTGGTTATTGGGTTGACTTTTCTCCCGACGGGAGTAAAATTGTGGTACTAACACAAAACGAGCGGGAAAAGAAAGAAAATGAGAAAATCCGATTGGAAGTTTTTTCTACCGTAGATTTTAAGTCTCTTTGGAAAAAAGATATAACGTTAGAAACTCCTGCATCTAAAGTCCCAAAAAATAAGTTGAGATTAAATAATGACGGAACAGCCTATCTTTTTAAAATTAAAAAACAAGATAAAGACAATCACTCTTTTAATTTACATGTCTATAACACCTCCCTTGAGCAGGTAAATACAATTGATTTGAAAGATCGGTATCCTCGCGAGGAACATCTGCGAATAGATGGTGATGGAAACTTTATTATGCATGGAATGTTGGTTCCTAAAAAGAGAAAAGGTAAAGGAGGTTGGTCAGATACTTGGTATCTGGTGGCGGATAAAACAGGTAAAATGGTTACCAATCAAATTGAGCCACTTGGCAAAGAATTTTTAAGCAATATGTTTAACGAAAAGCAAGCCGGAAAAGAAAATCTAACACTATCGAATTTCTATCTTAAAGATGTTTTGGTAAAGTCAGATGGTGGATTTTATTTGTTAACACAACGGCGTATTGTGAAAAGTACCGCTCCAAATATTAAAACCTCTTCTTACCAGATCGAAAATAAAGGTGCTTATGTATTTTCCTATAATGCACAAGGAGAACGGGAATGGGAAACTTTTATTCCTGTTCGTCAAACAGAGACTACTACAAACAAGAATGTTACCTTTGGCTCTTATGCTTATCGTCTTTGGGAAGATAAAGTGTATTTGATCTGGAATTATACCGATCCATATGACGAAGAGATAGCAGAACATTTTGTCCCAGTGATGAAATCTGGGAAGTCTTTATATCCTAGTTTGATTACGGCCATAGATAAAGACGGAAGCATTATTACGCGCAATGAGGGACCAGCAAACTCTACTGTTTTGCCAGATTTAAATAAAGACAATATAAAAACAATGGCAGTAGATCCTGATTTTTCATTTCCTAGCAAAAAAGGCATGATTCTCTTATCAAGAATGGGGGGAGTTAGCGGAGGTTATTATAAACTTTCAGAAATTGAATTTTAAATTTAAAACCATAATAATGAAAAAACAATCAATCCAATTATTATTGTTCGCTTTACTACTAGTAGGTTTTACTGCTTGTTCAACGCAAACTCCGGAAGAAAAACGCAAAGAAGAACTGGCTGAAAGTGCAGGGAAATTAGCAGAATCTACCCAAGATTTTATGGAACAATTGGGTTCTAATGCCGAAGGAACAGTCACGGATGCACTCAAAGGAATTGAAGAGACCGTCGGAAAAATTAAAGAAGATAAAGACCTAAAAGACCCCGTTAATTTTCGTGTTCTAAAGGAACTATTACCAGAAAAAGTAGCTGGAATGCCTCGAACAAATCATAGCGGAAAAACGACAGGAGCGATGGGTTTTAAAATTTCTATGGCAGAGGCTTCTTATAAGGAAGACGACCAGCGATTAGAAATTGATATCGTGGATGCAGGAGGAGTTGGAACTGCCTTAATGGGCAATGCCATGTGGTCTAAACTAGAAATTGATGAAGAATCCGATGATGGATTTAAACGAACGATTGAAATTAATGGTAATAAATCTTACCAAGAGTGTAGTAATAATAACAAACGTTGTCAATTAGCTATGATGGTCGCTGACCGTTTTGTGGTCTCATTGGAAGGTCGTAATGTAGATATGGATCAGTTGATGAGAATTGCTAAAGACATGAATGTAAGTAAGCTAGAAAAGCTGTAGTAGAGACAATTCATGAATTGTCTTTACTACTAATGAATTGTCGTCTCTACAGTCGATCGTGAAAATGTAATAGCGATTGATTAGTGTTTTTATTATAGATATAAAGAATAAGGGTATGTTCCTTACTCAGATGTGGATGAAAAAAAATCTTAATCGGGTAATGAATATATCCATATTCTTCAAATAATTTTATCGCCTTTTTTTTGGAAGGATGCCGAAATAATTTCAACGCTGCCGCGTCCGCAGGCAATGGCAAATCTTCATACCCTTCTTCTGACAAAAACTGTCGCAACATTCCGTAACTTTGCTCCAAGCTACTACCACCAAATACGGTACGGTAACGCAAACCATCACTAATGCCACCTAGATGATTTGTATCTTTTGGAGGGAAGCATTCACTGATCTTTTTTATTTCAATAGGTGCATCTATTGGTATCATGATTTTTTATTAAATCTGTTTTTCTAGCAGGCCGTTGAGTATACCTTGCCTTACTTTATTAATTAAAACAAATATAAACTTTTTGTTTTTAAAATGTAAATAATGCCAACTATTATTTTGAAAACTTTCTTAGGGTTCGTTTTTTTAACTGCGATGACACAGTTTACGATTGATCTTTCTTATCAAGAAGTGGCCATTCCGATTACAGGGCAGAGCTTGGGTGTTTTGGTCATTGCTTGTTTGTTAGGAGCTAAAGTTGGAGGTCTGACGATCCTATTATATTTGCTGGTAGGAGGAATGGGATTACCTGTGTTTGCCAATGGTGGTTCGGGCTGGGAAGTCTTTACAAAAGGAAGCGGAGGATTTCTTTACGGGTTTTTGATAGCAGGATGTTTAACAGGTTGGTTGTCAGAACGTTGGGGGATCAGTAATTTTCTGAAAAACATCGCTATGATGGGGATCGGAACCACGATAATTTTGCTATTTGGTATTGGTCATTTGACGGGTAAGTATGGCATAGGAAAAGCGTTGGAATATGGCTTTTATCCTTTCTGGCCGGGTGCCATCATAAAAGTAGTAATCGGTGCGATTCTACTTTCAATATGGCATCAATTCTTTGTAAAACAGTAGATTTAGAGACGAGCGATCACGGTTAAATTACCTTTTACTTTATCTCCTTTTTGAACTTCAATTTTAGCGTCAAGCGGTAAATACAAGTCGACTCTTGATCCGAATTTTATAAAACCCATATCGGCCCCTTGTTTTACTTCATCGCCAATTTCTAAATAGTTAACGATTCTTTTGGCAAGCGCACCTGCAACTTGTCGCATCAAAATTTCAGAATCTCCATTACCGATTACAGTAGTCGTACGTTCGTTCTCGTCCGATGATTTCGGATGCCAAGCAACGAGGTATTTTCCAGGATGATATTTAAAGTAATTAACCGTTCCACTAATTGGATTTCGATTGACGTGTACATTGGTAGGACTCATAAAAATAGAAACCTGTAGACGTTTAGCATTAAAGTATTCGTTTTCGGTGGTCTCTTCAATCACTACAATTTTACCATCAGCCGGAGCATAAACAGTATTGTCATCCGCTACCAGGATTTCACGACGTGGATTTCGGAAGAATTGAAGTACCAAAAAGAAGAGTACAAGAGAAACGATGCCGGCTGCAGTTAGCAAGCTAGGAACGAAGTAAAAAACACCGACATTAAGTAATGCGAGCAACACAATACTACCCAAAATAATTTTGTACCCTTCGTGGTGTATTTTCTGAAATAGATTCATTCTTGTTTTGTTATAATTGCTTGGAATGCGAAAGACGCACAAAGTTAAGCAATTTTCGGGGTTCATCAGCATTTGCTTAGTGAACAATTAATCTTAAAATTAATCTATCTAAAAACAGCAGTTTATGGTCATTTGTTTTGTTTTAAAAGAATAAATTTAAGTTAATTATTGATAATCAACCTTTTATATATAGTAAAAATGCAGCAACAAAAGGTACAACAAAGATAAACGCATCAAATCTATCGAGGAAGCCACCATGTCCAGGCAAAAAGCTTCCAGAGTCTTTTACGCCTTTGCTACGTTTGAGCATAGATTCTATCAGATCACCAATAGAACCAAAAATAGCCGTCAATCCAGCAATTACTAGCCAATTAAACATCGATTGCTCTGAAAATACCATACTGAGTAAAAAACCTGCTGCGATGGTGGTAATGGCTCCTCCAATACTGCCTTCCCAAGTTTTATTTGGAGAAATTCGAGGAAATAGCGGTGTTTTTCCAATCTTGGAACCGATCAAATAAGCGCCAGAATCATTGGCCCAAGTAAGCAGAAGTATTCCAAAGACGGTATTAGGCAAATAAGAATCTCCTTCAATTCCGACGAGAATTAGCATAGACATCGGAAGTCCAATGTAAAACATTCCTAAAAATAGGTGTGCTAGATTCGTAAAAGGTTCTTTGGTATTGGCGAATAGTTCTCGGATAAAAACCAAGAAGACAAAAGGAATAGATAAAACGGTAGCCTTTTTTAGGAAAATAAAAGGATCTGCTGGAATTCCGAGCTTATAAATTGCAGTAATAAGGACTGGTAAAACACCCATGATCGTACCGACTACCTTATAATGACGAATATTGGTAGGATTTTGAGCGACCAGCGTCATTCCAATAAATTCCCATAGACAAAGTATGGTAATTAAGACAAAAAGGCCCACAAAAGGGTAGAGACCCCCGTATAAACCGCCCAACATCACAGCTACAAATACAATGGCAGTAAGAATTCTGGTCCTCATAATTAAAGTTTTCTCAGGGTATAAGTTTTTTAGACTGTTTTAGTTATGGTATACTATCTAATTATTCGAGCTAATCAGGGGGTAAAATTAAAAGTAGCGTATAAATATGCTATTTGCATTTTGCTTTTGGCTATTTGCTTCACTCGATCGCCTGCCTACCGGCAGGTAGACGATTAAAGAAGGCAAATAGCCAATGGCCAAAAGCAAATAGCAAAAAAAACATCATGTCAATTCTTTTTCAACCCCTTATGCTATTGGATTTTTATCAAAAAACAAATTTCGATTTCTTATTAAAAAATAACCGATAAATCCAGCTCCAAGAACGGCAAGCATCATTTCCCAACCCATTTGTGGTTCTGTGGTAGCTACTACTGTTTCAGAAATTGCAAAATAAGGTACTGAAACCAGAATTGCATTGTTAAAAAAGTGAAGAATAATTGGAATCCACAAATTATTGGACCAATAATATAGATATCCAAGTACTGCACCCAAGACAATTCGTGGAAATAGCCCCTCAAATTGGAAGTGAAATGCACTAAAAAAGAAGGCGCCCAACCAAATTGCTAGGTGCGGACTATTAAAATAGGTGATTAATTTCGTTTGAACAATTCCTCTAAAAAATAATTCTTCTCCGAATGCTGGAATAGCTGCGATGACCAACAAATTGAGTATCCATTCTATTGGTGAATCGACAGATAAAAGCGCTGAAATCATTTTAGCGGTATCTGCTTCCACATTTGTAGCCCATTCAGGCAGTGGTAAAAGTTGGTTTAACCAAGTACTAAGATTAACGAATGGTAAGCTGACGATTAAAAATAAAAGGCTGAAAATCAATGCTTTAGGTAGTGGACCTAAACTCAACTTAAAATAGTCAGCGGCTTCCTTTCTTTTAATCATCCACCAAAAAAAGAAGCAAGGCAATATAAAAGTGAATATTTGGTGAATTGCTGCGGTGACCCGAAAGAATCGACGAGCATCATTTGTTGACCCTTGGTTAAAAATCTCGCTGATATTTGTCAGCGAAACGTCATTTAGGTAAGCATATGAAAAATTTAATACTGTCCCAGTCAAACTAAGTAGAATAACAAGCAGCGTAATGGCCAGAATCTCCGTTTTATTGTTGGTGCTTATTGAGTTTTTAATCAAAGGAAATTTAAACAACTTATTAAGAAATAGGAAGTAGAAGTTGTAAAAGTAGGAGAATTCTGCCTTATAATAGTTTTTTGTTTCCAAATTATCTCTAGGTCGAAGCAGCAGAATGCGTTTTCAAAGCGTTCTATATATCAGCAATCTAGTAAAATACAATTTTAGAATTTGAAACCCCTAGTAACCCACCTAAGCGTCAATGTTAATAAAATCGCGCTCCTACGGAATGCTCGTGGAGGCAATTTACCCAACTTGATACAAGTCGCTAAAGACTGCGAAGCCTACGGTGCTCAGGGAATTACCGTACATCCACGACCTGACGAGCGTCACATTCGATATGCTGATGTTCCTCAACTCAAAGAAATCGTTACCACAGAATTCAACATTGAAGGAAATCCTAATCCTAAGTTCATGGAATTGGTGCTAGCCAATCGTCCACATCAATGCACGTTAGTGCCGGATGCTCCTGACGTATTAACTTCTGATCGAGGATGGGATACCGTACAACATGCTGACTTTCTGAGAGATATAACCGCACAACTGCATGAACATGGAATTCGAGTTTCTATTTTTGTAAATGCTGACGAAAAAATGGTCGCTGGAGCCAAAGCGGTCAATGCGGATCGAATCGAATTATATACAGGTGATTATGCAAATAATTATGCTGAAAATCGAGATGCTGCGGTAAAACCACATTATATGGCTGCCTTAGAAGCCAATAAAATAGATATCGGGATCAATGCAGGTCATGATCTGAATCTAGATAATTTGGAATATTACCGTCAAAATGTACCGGGATTATTAGAAGTGTCAATTGGTCAAGCCTTAGTGGCAGATGCACTTTATTATGGACTACATAATACGATACAGATGTACCGACAACGACTGATGGTCAAGGAAATGATTTAAAATTAATATTTGCCTTCTATTTTTAAGAAAAAAAGAGGTCAAATACTATCTTTGCGTATTTATAACTTTCTATAAGCGAAATTTTATTACTTAACTAAAAATGAATTAGTATGAAAAAATGTTCACTAATTCTAGTGATGTTCTTTTTTGTCGTAGGTTTTACGATGGCACAAAGGACCGTTACTGGAGTAATTATTGACGACCTAGGCGATGCATTGATCGGAGCCAATATTGTGGTCAAAGGTACTACCATCGGAACCGTTACGGATATCGAGGGTAAGTACTCACTTAATGTACCAGCAGGGAATGACGTGTTGGTTTTTAGCTATACAGGATATAGCACTCAAGAAATCACCTTAGGGGAATCTAATGTACTTGATATGACCATGTCTGAAGGGGTAGAACTCTCACAGGTAGTTGTAACAGGTTTAGGTATCAAGAAGGAAAAGAAAGCACTTGGATATGGAGTTTCTACGGTAGGAGCTGAACAGATCGGTAATCGTGCGGAAGCGGATGTTGCGCGTATTTTGCGTGGTAAAGCTACTGGAGTTAACATTACGCAGACTTCTGGTTTGGCTGGTTCTGGTACTAATATCATTATCCGTGGATATTCTTCTATTTCTGGTAATAACCAACCTTTATTCGTAGTAGATGGTGTACCATTTAATACGAATACTTCTTCTGACCGTAGTGATTTTACGCAAGGTAGTTCAACTGCATCTAGTCGATTTCTAGATTTGGATCCGAACAGTATTGCTGAGATTTCTATCCTGAAAGGTCTATCTGCTACCGTACTATATGGTGAAGCTGGTAGAAACGGAGTTGTATTAGTAACCACTAAGAATGGTAGTATTTCTCCTGATCTTAATAAAAAGACAGAAGTAAGTATTAGTCAATCTATTGGTTTTACACAGGTAGCAAACTTACCAGATTATCAAGATTCTTTTGGTAATGGTTTTAACGCAAACTTTGGTTGGTTCTTCTCTAACTGGGGACCTGCTTTCGATGTAGCTGGTTCTAATAATATTGATGCAGATGGTACAATTGATCACCCTTATGATCAAGAGCGTTATACTGGTGCATTTCCTAGTATAGCAGGTAAGCGTTATAAATATGAACCTCATCAAAGTGTAGAAAATTTCTTTGGTACTGGAGTAATCAAAAATACTTCTGTTTCTATTAAGAAGACGTTGAGCAAGGATGCTGCTATCAGTGCTAGTTATGCTTATTTGGACGATCAAGGATTTACGCCTGATTTGACCAACACAATCGCAACGGATGATATGTTAGATAGTGAAGGAAAATTTGCTTACCAACCAAATGGTGGAAGTAGTAATTTCCTTAAGAAGCACAACTTAGGATTAGGAGCGCAAGTAAACCTTCAGAATGGACTAAAGATTAATAGTAGCTTTAACTTTATTACTTCTGACCGTCGTACACCTCCTGCTGCATCTGGTGGTGGATCAGGACCTCAGTTTGCAGGTGCTGCTTCTTTATTCTCAGATGTATTATATACGCCTCGTAGTATTGATTTATTAAACCTTCCTTTCCAGAATCCAGTTGATGGTTCTCAGATTTACTACCGTCGTGGTGCTGCGATTACCAATCCTCTTTGGACTTTGAATAATATTTGGGAAGAAGAAAACGTAGATCGTTTCTTTGGTACGATCAACCTTACTTATGATATTACAAAGAATCTAAAAGCGCAATACCGAATTGGTATTGATCAGTATACTCAGAAAAATAAGTATAAAGTAAACAAAGGTGGATCTCAGATTCCTGGTGGATTACTAGTTTCTTCTGATCGTTCAAATAATATTACGGATCAGGTAGCTAACTTACTTTACAATCAGCAAATCAACGATGACTTTTCATTTGATGCCCTTTTAGGAGCTAACTTCAGAAGAGAAACCAACGATTTTGTTTTTGGTAGTTCTCAAAACCAGTTTATTTATAACTTATTTACTGCCGATAACTTTACGGATTTTGGTGCAAACTCATTTATCCTAAAAGAAAATACAATAGGAGCTTATGCTACTGCTACTGTTGGATTCCGTAACTTCCTATACTTAGGATTACAGGGACGTAATGACTGGACATCTACTTTAGAAAAAGAAAACCGTTCTGTTTTTTATCCTTCGGTTAACTTATCTTTCGTACCATCTGACGTTTTTAAATTCAATAAAAACATCATTGATTACTTAAAAATTAGAGTTGGATACGGTACTTCTGCTGGATATCCTGACCCTTATGTTACACGTGATGTATTGAACTCTAGTACAAATGCATTTGTTGACCGTAGTGGTACAATTGTTAATACAAACTCAATCTCTAACCGTTTAGGTAATCCTAATTTGTTAGCTGAGAAAATTAGAGAAGCAGAATTTGGTATTGAAGCGAACATGCTTCAGAATCGTTTACGGATAGATTTATCTCTTTACGACAAACAATCTGATGATTTGATCTTGGATGCGAATCTTGATCCAGCTACTGGAGCAACGATTACAACGATCAATGCTGCCTCTGTTTCTAACCGTGGTATCGAATTAGGTTTAACCGTATCTCCATTCCGTAGAGGAGATTTTAACTGGGACTTAACCGTTAACTTCACAAAGAACCAGAACCTAGTTCAAGCATTAGCAGAAGGTCAATCTGAAACTAACATTGCTGGTTTTACCAACTTAGGTAACTTTGCTGTTGCTCCAGTGGAAGATGACGGAAATGTTCCTGCTGATATTATGAAGTATGGAACTAAAAAAGGTGGAGAATACTTCCTTCCTTTTGGTGCGATCAAAGGTACTGCTTATGAAAAAGATTC
>CALGJS010000419.1 GCA_937927835.1 uncultured Saprospiraceae bacterium
ATCAATCCATTTTTAATCCCTGTTTTACGATCCTTACTTCCCGCTGTAAAGTAACTTACCGTCAATGGAATCATCGGAAATACACAAGGTGTCAGCAAAGCAAGCAGACCACCCGCAAAACCCATGATAAACATCCAGATGGTGCTTTGTCCGGTTGCATCGTCCTCTTCTCCACAATTCCCCAAAGGCTTTTTGTAAGTGTCAGAAATCATGGCAACCTTTTGATCAATTTTATCACCATCAATTTTTGCGGCAGCCCCTTTTGAATTGCCAGCCTCTTTTAAAGCAGACATCTTTTCATCGGCAGCTGCTCCCGTCATCGCCACCAAATTATTTGGCTCCGTATAAAAGCTCACATCTGTTGGTGGTAAACACTGACCATCATCACAGGTCATAAAAATTAAATATCCTGAGATGGGCTTGGTCGCGTCCGTTGTCTTAACTCTTTGTTTAAAACTAATTTGTTTTTTAAACTTAACCACCTCCATGTTAAACATCTTATCAAAGCCCGCTGTTCGATAATCGCTGATTTCTTCGTTTTTGCCTACCAGTGAAAAAGCATCCGAAGGATCGTAAACAAACTCTGTTTTTACAGGTCCGTCATCACTAGGTAGATACTGAGAATAAACATACCAACCATCGTCGATTTTCGCTTGATAAGTAAGATCATAAGTGTCGTCAGAAACTTTATCAATAACAAGACTCCACTTAACTGGATCCAGTAGCCCGCTTTCAATATTTGCTTTTTGTTCAATTGGTTCCGGCGTAGTGGCTGCCACAGCTGGAGTGGTGGTCTCCTCTACTTTTTTAGTTGGAGCTGGTTGCGCCTTTGCAGTTTTTTTCTCTGGTACTTTCTCTGCAACAACTGGTTTAGGTGGTTTTGGTGCTGGTACATTTTGTGGAACGGATGGCGTTGCTTTTGCAGGTACTTGTTCCGTTACTTTTGGAGGAGTGGGTGTAGGTGTATCTTCTACGATTTTTGTAGCACCACCGTTTCCTGTTTCATTACCTGTAGCAGCTCCTGCTCCACCGGACATTTTATTTTCTAAAGTAAACTCAAAATCCACCATATCTGGAGGTAGACATTTGGTCGCGTCGCAGGTCATAAATTCAAAGTATCCTACGATGGGTTTACTGTAATCGGTTATTTTTACTTTTTGGGTAAAGACCGCTTTTTTATAGAATTTGATCACATTCATACCGAATAGCTCATCGTATCCTTCTTTTTTATCACCCGTTTCGACATTCTTTCCTACGAGACTATAGCCCTCTATTTTTTCAAACTCAAAACTAGTTCGAACAGGACCGTCGTCACTTTCTAGATATTGAGAATAGATCGACCATCCGTCGTCGATGGTAGCAGTAAAGATGAGGTTGAATTCTCCGTCGGCAGTTTGCTCGTGAGAGGTAACCCACTTAACGGGACTATAAATTTGGGCGGATAGGTTGACGGAAAGGAAGGTCAATAAGAGTACCCACAAAATGGCAAGTTTGCGCATGATAGATTGTTTTTCTGGATCTGTATAAAAGTTTTGTTGGTGTGTATAAAAATTGGCAGCTAGAAGTTCCAGCTGCCAATTTAGATAAGTCTTTATATTTAAGTCTTTATATTCTTTCACAAGTTAAAGCATAATTAGCTTAATCAAAAAAATTAAGATGAATTTAAATGTTCTTTAACGCTATATTATGACATAATGTACAAATAATACGAATCAGGGGTTGGAAATAAATATATTAATCAAAGCAACATTATCTTCCAATTGAATTTGGGATTTTGTTGCTTCTTGCTTCTTGCTTGGCCACCCGTCCCTTCGGGTTCGCTAATTATTTAGCTCATCCCTTCTATCGCACGCGATAGAGGGAAGCAAATAGCAAGAAGCATATTTTCCAAGCCCTTTTTTATTATTAAATAGAAATTTAACTCCTGATTCGCATATATAATAAATACTTATTCAAGATTTATAACCAATGATCTATCTCAATGAGATACTAAAATCCACATCTGTTGGAGGTAAACAACTAGTTGCATCACAGCTCATATAGGTAACAAATCCGCTCACTGGTTCGGATGGATTAGTGACTTTTACACGTTGAGTGAATTCTGCTTTCTTACTGTATTTTATCAAGTTCATACCGAATAGATCATCGTAGCTTTCTTTTTTATTACCTGATTCTGCGGTTTTTCCAATTAGTTGAAGATCGTTGGATGATTTAAATTCAAATTCAGTCCTTATAGGGCCTTCATCGCTTTCTAGATATTGAGAATAGATAGACCAACCAGTTTCAATATTGGCAGTGATTACTAGGTCGTATTCTTGTTCGCTAACTTTTTCAGCGGTAAAAGACCATTTTACAGGTGTTTCTTGAGCAAAAAGCAAACTACCTATAAAGATGAATACTAAGGAAAAAAATAAATGCTTCATTGTTATATATTATAAAATTTCTTAATTTAATAGTGCGCAAACTTCTTGCCAAAGCAAAAAGGGATCTGTTTTTCAGATCTGTGTAAGAATTAATTTATGTTCAGGGATAGGAAGGTTTGATTGTGGGGAACCAAAATCTATTGAAAAGATAGGTTTCTAACCAATTTGCAAGATAAACCTATTTTGCCAAAGATAATTGACTTAAAGATTATTGAATTGTTAAATTTTGAAAAGAACCTGTTCTTAGAAAGTTTTTATTACCAATAAAAAGAAAATTGGAGCACAAGCAGGCCAATAAGTAGCAGTAGGTGAATACTCTCTGCCATAGGAGGACGAGCATTTTGAAAATTAAAAGAAAGAAGGATTCCAGCAGTAGGTACTAGAATGAGTAGATGGTCAAGATGAATATTCGCTTGAAATAAAAAGGGAAGCGATGATAATAATAGTCCAGTGAAGAGGACATTGATATATTTCTGCTGTTGGATGTTTTTCTTTTTTGTATAATTATTATAACTCAAAACTAAAGTTGCGAGCAGTAATCCCAAGAGGGCCATTTTAATATAAAATATCAAGTCAGGAGTGCCTTGTAAGTCTAGAAATCCAAAACTATTCTGCACCTGTTTTTCCCAAAAATCAGAGAATTGATCATTCAGAAAAAAGTAAGTACCTGCCAAAATATAAGGAGTTATCAGACCCGAGATGGCCATTAGTTGTTCTTTTAAGTTAAAAGAGCGTAAAATTCCTAAGCTAGCCAATCCTAAAATGAATAAAAATAGATAAGAGCTATAAAATAAGCTGCCCACCCCTGCCCACAATCCAATATTAAAAATTGCTGCTGCCGCAGAATATTTACGGTAGGAAGAAAAAAGCTCCAGCAATACGATGATATAAAAGGTATTGGCTAGAATTAAAGGAGAGAGATGTAAAAAATCACTAAAGGCAGAGGATAACAAGACATAAAACATCCCTGGAAGTAGACTTATCTCCTTTGCGATCCGGTTTTTTCCTACCAAAAGATTGATCAATACCGCCTGAATAAAGACTAGAATCGTTGCTAGAATAAAGCCTTCGATACTATTAGGAGAAACCCATTGATATAATATCTCACTAAAAATGCCGGGTTGACTCAAGGTGAGTGTTTCAGCATGAACAAAAACCGAACTTCTTACGATCAAAGCGTATAGAAGCAAAAAAATATTTGCGATAAATTGATTGGTTCGGAAGAGTGCTAGCACGTTCTTACTGTTTGTTTGGCGGTAAAGGTAAAATTTTCTTGCTGGTGAATAAAAAAACATGTCAACAATCATATAAAAATTGTTGTTTAATACACAGTGTATTAAGTTGCTTGATATTTTGAATAGATTATTTTATGGTTAATTGACTTAAAAAAGACGCGAATAGCCGTAGCTATTTAAGGAGTTTTTAAGGAAGAGTAACCATAAAAGAAGCATTCTTAAATATTAATGAACTTATTGCACTGTGTATTTGAAACACAAATCACAAAGAGAACAAGACAATGAGACAAAATTATAGTTCAGGATGGCTTTGTACTTGTCCTAATCTTGAAGTTTTTAAAAACTCTTAAATTGCCTTCGACCTGATAAAATTCTCCAACCTGCCTTTGCCGGCAGGCAGGCTCATCGCCTTTTTTTTCGGTCGTAACCGCGCTACGACCGAAAAAAAGAGGCTTGATTTGAAAATTTTTCTCTAGTTCTCGGCTACTTTCAGAATTATTAAACAACTTCATCGTATTTTGCGACAAAAAAAATAATTAAACAGGCGAATGGGGAAATCTCTAGCAGATATCAAAAAACCAATAGCGAAAGAACTCGATATTTTTGAGGACAAATTTCGTAATGCACTCCGAAGCCCGGTTCCGTTGCTGGATAAAATCACCTACTATATTGTTCAACGTAAAGGCAAGCAAGTTCGCCCTATTTTTGTTTTCTTAGTCGCTAAACTCTGCGGCGAACTCAAAGAAAGCACCTATACTGCCGCCTCTTTTATCGAAATCCTTCACACCGCTACCCTTGTTCATGATGACGTAGTTGATGATTCTTTCGAACGTCGAGGAATGTTTTCTATCAATGCTTTATGGAAAAATAAGATTGCAGTTATTGTTGGAGATTATTTTCTAGCGCAGGGAATGCTGCTCGCTATTAAAGAAGAACAATATCAATTGCTCGGTATTATCTCCAATGCGATCAAAGAAATGAGTGAAGGAGAATTGCTTCAACTCGAAAAAGCTCGTCGACTTGATATTGATGAAGCTGTTTATTATGATATTATTCGCCAAAAAACAGCCTCTCTCATTGCATGTACTTGTGCTGCGGGCGCTGCTTCTACCACCAATGACAAAGAGGTAATCGAAAAGATGAGACTATTTGGTGAGAAAATCGGAATCGCATTTCAGATTAGAGATGATCTTTTTGATTACGGAACAGACGATGTCGGAAAACCACTAGGAATCGATATCAAAGAAAAAAAGATGACATTGCCGCTTATTTATGCGCTAAGTCATGCTAGCAAATCGGATCGTCGTCGGATCATCAACAATGTAAAACGTCATAACGAAAAACCGGATAAGGTCCGGGAAGTTATCGAGTTTGTTCGCAAAAGCGGCGGACTAGAATATGCCGAAAAGGCAATGCATCAATATCGGCAAGAGGCTTTTGATATTTTACATACCTTTCCAGAAAATGAGATTCGGAACGCTTTGGAAGATTTAGTGCTCTTCGTCACGGAGCGGAAGAAGTAAATCGAGGTTTCTAATGCGAATCAGGAGTTAAATTTCTAAATAATAATAGCGAGCAGTAAGAAGCAATAATATCCTAAGTTCAATTAGAAGATGATGTTTCTTTAATTTAGATATTTATTTTCAACCACTGATTTACATTTCTATTTAAAAAGAACCCCTTCTGTGCAACTATTCGTCGAAATAGTTTGTCTATTCATCTAAAATCAGCAACCATCTTTCTAATTGCTGAGTATCTTTGACCACAGGTTCAAATCCCTTTCAAAAACAGCAACTAATTTTAATTATTCTTTACATAGCGTCATTATAAGCTATGTGCTTTCTGTTGCTTATTTTTTTAAATTAAAACTAAAAATGAAAAATCTTTTTACACTTCTACTCTCTTGCTCCTTTATTTTTTTACAAGCACAAAATGCCTCTATTTCTGGGGTGTTACAAAATGATCAAGAGGAGCCAGTACAATTTTCCAATATCATTCTCTACCAATCGGCTGATAGTAGCTTAGTTAAAGTAGAACCTTCTGATATGGAAGGGAAATTTCGCTTCAATGGACTAAATGCTGGTAGTTATTATCTAGTGGCTACGTATGTTGGATTAGCTGATTTGAAAAAAACAGATCTTGTATTGACCGATGGTCAAACACTTGAACTGGGCGTTCTTGCTTTTCAGCCTACGGCGATTGAATTAGCAGGAGCTACCGTTACCGCTACTCGGGCAATGGTCGAAGTTAAACCAGATCGAACGGTTTTTAATGTCCAAGGCACCATCAATAGCACAGGTTCTGATGCTATCGAATTGCTTCGGAAAGCACCCGGTGTGATGGTCGACAATAACGACAATATCAATGTCCTTGGTCGTGCTGGTGTACTGCTTTATGTCGATGGAAAACGATTGCCATTAACTGGAGCAGACCTTAAAGCTTATCTACAAAATTTACCTGCCGATCAGATTGATCGCTTCGATATTATTACCAATCCAGGAGCAAAATATGAAGCAGAAGGAAACGCTGGTATCATTGACATTCGTCTTAAGAAAGATGAAAATCTTGGTGCCAATGGATCAGTAAATGCAACAGGAAGTAAAGGACGATTTTATCAATATAATCTAGGTGGGTCAGCTAATTATAGAAATAAAAAAATGAATGCTTTTGCCTCAGTTGGATATAGCGGTGGCGATCGATACAATGAGATGATTTTTGAAAATAAACAGATAAGTGAACGGAAAATTAACAATATGGGAACAATAGAGACCATAGTGGATAGTACTTTTCTGGATGAAACCAACAATATGAATAATGCCAATGAAAATATCAATTACCGATTTGGGACTGATTTTTTTATTGGAAAGAATCAAACGATTGGGTTTTTAGTAGGTGGAAATTATTCTAATAATAATCAGATGAATGTAAACAGGATTGAGATAGCTCCTTTGTCTACTCCTACCTCGATTGATAGTATTTTAGTGGCCAATGTTTTCGGTGAAAGCAATCGAAATCAAAATACATTTAATCTGAATTATAGGTTTGAAAATAAAAAAGGTAAATCTTTAAATCTTGATGCTGACTATGGAAAGTATACGTTGACTAGTGATCAGCGTCAACCTAATCGCTATTTTGATGAAAAAGAAGAACTCTTGTTAACAGAAGTAATTAATGCTTTTGAAACTCCTTCAGAAATTGATATTTATACCTTCAAAGCTGATTATGAACAAGAAGTTTTAAAAGGAAAATTAGGATTGGGAACCAAATTTAGTAAAGTGGTATCCGATAATACTTTTTTATTTTTTGATGAAATAGATGGGCAACGAATTCAGAATGATCAAACTTCAAATGAATTTGAATATGATGAAACAGTTTATGCGGCTTATGTTAGTTATGCACGACCCATCAATCAACAATGGAGTTTTTCAGCAGGTCTAAGAGCTGAATTGACGGATGCTTTAGGAATACTAACTCCTTTTGTCGTAGAGAATCAAGAGCCTCCAGTAGAACAGAACTACTTAAGTTGGTTTCCGAGTGCTGGACTTACCTGGCAGATGAATCGAACCAATGTCTTTTCATTGAATTATGGCCGAAGAATCAATCGTCCTGACTATAATGTATTAAATCCTTTTGATAATAAATTAAGTGAGCTAAGTTCTGAAAAAGGAAACCCAAACGTGCGTCCGGAAATCGTGAACAACCTTGAATTGGGATATACGCTTGCTTATCGTTATAACTTTAAACTTGCTTATAGTAAGACGACTGATCAGATTACTCGTTTAATTGCGCCTTCTGATGATGATCCGCGTGCAAGCTTTATTACCTGGGATAATTTAGCTTCTCAAACCGTCTTAAATCTTAATGCAAGTGCACCTATTCAAGTCAATAAATGGTGGAGTGTTTTCATTAATGCTAGCGCTTCATATATCGACAATCAAGCGGATTATGGAAACGGCGCAACGGTCGATGTACAGGTATTTACTTATAATACTTTTCAGCAACATACTTTCTCTTTACCGAAAGGATTTAAAGGAGAAATCAGTGGCTGGTATGGTGGCCCAGGCGTTTGGGGTGGTGTTTTTAAATACGATTCTAGTTGGAGTCTGAATTTAGGATTACAGAAAAAGTTCTTAAATGATCAACTCAATGTAAGAGTTAGTGCGAACGATATTTTTTACGAATCAGGATGGTCTGGACAATCTCAATTTGACGGATTAACCTCCACTGGACGAGGTAACTGGGACAGTCGTCGGGTCAGCTTAAGTTTGAGTTATAATTTTGGTAATCAAAAAGTAAAATCTCGAAAACGTAAAACAGGAATCGAAGAGGAATCGAAGCGAGTAGGAAGTTAAGGGTGTTGAAGCGCTTCGCTTGTTGAAATGTTGAAACGCTTCGCTTGTTGAATCGTTGAGATTTTTAATCGCTGCTCTTGTTAAGCAATAAAAAAAAACGTAGGTAAAGGGGATGCTTTTGTCTACGGTTTTTACGTTTTTACGATTTCAACGCGCGCAGCGCATTCAACAAGCGCAGCGATTCAACAAACAAAGTGATTCAACGCGCGCGCAGCGCATTTACCGCACACAGTCTCCATATCCCACAAAATGTGGATTCAATAAATTTTCCTTGTTATATAACAAAGGCTTGTTAGTCGTATGATCAATCACACTTCCTCCTGCTTCTTCTAGAATAACTTGAGCAGCGCCAGTATCCCATTCCATCGTTGGTGCGAGTCGAGGATAGACATGTGCTTGTCCTGCAGCAATAATTAAAAATTTAAGAGAGCTACCTGTTGCAACCAATTCTGGATTTACCAATGCATCGACAAAAGCTTGTGTACCTTCATTGAGATGTGAGCGTGAACAAACTACTTTTAGTCCATCGTCTTTCATGGTGAAATTTTTAGCAGATAATTTCACGTCTTTGCCATCAATAATTTGATAAGCTCCTTCTCCTTTGACTGCCCAGTACATTTCATCTCGATCTGAAGCATAGACTACACCAAGGACGATTTGTTGTTGGTGAATCAGTGCGATATTTACAGTGAATTCTCCGTTTCTTTTGATAAATTCTTTGGTACCATCTAGCGGATCAACCAACCAGCAGTATTCAAAATTTTTGCGCTCCTCGTAGGAAATTGCTTTGTTTTCTTCTGAAATAATTGGATAGCGAACAGGTAGTTGTTCCAATGCATCACAGATGATTTTATTGGCAGTACGGTCTGCGATGGTCAGCGGCGAATTGTCTGATTTTTTTTCTATTTCTATCCCTGCGCTTTTTTCATAAATTTCTTGGATAGCAGCTCCGGCTTCTCTAGCTATTTCAATTACATGCTTTACCAGCTTTATTTGTTCCATTTTTGTAACATTTTTCTGTTTTTAACTTATTATTCTTTATAAGATGACCTTTTGAACTATTCTAAACAACTTCTAAGTATAGATCGTATATCAAGCAGCTTCGGTACGAATAAAGTATCTTTGAGCGGTAAAAATAACCTAAAATAAAAAGACATGAAGAATAAAGTATTAGTAACGGGCGGTTGTGGATATATCGGTAGTCATACTATTGTCGACTTACTAGACAATGGATTTGACGTTATTTCTGTAGATAGTAACGTAAACTCGGATGAACAAGTCTTAAAGGATATTGAGGCGGTTACAGGAAAAGTGGTAAAAAACTACAAGGTTGATCTATGTGAGTTGGACAAAACACAGACTATATTTCGAGAAAATCCAGATTTGATAGGGGTGATTCATTTTGCTGCATTAAAGAGTGTCGGAGAATCAGTCAATAAACCACTTTGGTATTTTAATAATAACCTTAATAGTCTACTCAGCTTGTTGACTTGTATCAAAGAGTTTGATGTTAAACATCTGATTTTCTCCTCTTCTTGTTCTGTGTATGGAAATGCACAAGATTTGCCAGTTACCGAAAAAACACCTTTTGAAGAAGCCGAATCTCCTTATGCTCGTACGAAGCAGATGGGAGAACATATTTTAAAAGATTTTGCACGAGCAAATCCAACTTTTAATCTAATTCCGCTCCGCTATTTTAATCCTGCTGGAGCTCACGAATCAGGATTGATCGGAGAGTCTCCTATCAATGTTAGTACAAACCTAGTTCCTGTAATTACGGAAGTTGGAATTGGTAAGCGAGAGAAAATGACGGTACTCGGTAGTGATTACGATACCCGAGATGGTAGCTGTATCCGAGATTATATCCACGTGATGGATCTTGCCAATGCGCATACAAAATCCCTGCAGTTTTTGATGAAAGGAAAAAACGAAAGTAATTTCGAAGTATTTAATCTTGGTATTGGAGAAGGTGCTTCTGTTCTCGAAGTCATTCATGCTTTCGAAAAAGTAGCTGGTAAAAAACTCAATTACGAATTAGGTCCTCGTCGTGCAGGTGATGTAGTAGCGATTTATTCTAATTATAAAAAAGCAGCCAAACTACTCGGTTGGGAACCTAAAAGAGACATCGAAGATATCATGCGCACCGCTTGGGAATGGGAAAAGAAACGAACGGGGGAAAGTGTGGTGTAGAGGAGTAAGTGTGTAAGAGCGTATTGCAATACGCCCTTACACACGACGTCCTAACCATTAGATATCCATCAAAAAATCCGCTTCAACTTCCCTCGCTGCACCACGCCAATCGGATAAGCCTGCACCACCGGAATCGTATCACCTTCCATCACTCCACCACCAGTATCTAATAACGCCGATTCCTTTCCCATGACTATGGTGAAAATAATTTCATCGGCTACTTTTTCATAAGTACAATCGAGTAAATTACCCATCACGGAAAATCGACTAACAAAAAAATCATCCTTTAAAAAAGCTTCGAGAACAATCGAATTTTTTTCGTCAATTTGATAATGTCCTTTTGCTGTATCTACGACGACCAATTCATAAGAACGACGACCAGCAACCGAATCTGGTCCATAAGTAATCGCCCAAACCCAACGATCAACCCTATCGGTCGAAGCAATCTCTAATTCCATCTCTACAGATTGCTGTAAACCTGTAGCAGTGTAGATCTCCAATTCTCCCCGATAAACTCCAGCCCAACTTTCTGGAAAACTCGCTTCAATTGATATTGGCTGCTTTTCTTTGTCGATAGGTAGTTGAGCAGTAGTACACCCTATCAAACCAGAAAAAAATAAAAGGAATAGATATTTCATAAGATCATTTTATAACAACAGCAATAGATGTATTTTTACAGCTAGATAAACGCTTTAATCTTAAAGATAGAAAAATGAAAAAAATATATTGGATTTTAGGTCTCTTATTTTTAATCGCTTTGCCAGCAATGGCGCAGACCGATTATTTTCAACAGGAAGTGAATTATAAAATTGAGGTTACCCTCGATGATAAAAAACACGAGCTTACTGGAAATATCGAAATGACTTATGCCAATAATGCACCAACTGCACTTGATGAAATCTATCTTCATCTTTGGCCGAATGCTTATAAGAATAGAAAGACCGCTTTTGCTAAACAAAAAGTTCGACAGGGAGATACGGACTTTTATTTTTCTAATAAAAAAGAACGAGGCGGATTTAGTAATCTAAATTTTACCGTTGATGGGAAAGCTCAGGAAATTGAGTACGATGCTAAAAATCCAGATATCGGTTTATTAAAATTAAATAATTCACTACCGGCTGGCGGAACGATCGTGATTAAAACACCTTTTACTTTAAAAATACCATCTTCTTTTTCTCGATTAGGTCATGTCAAAGAATCTTATCAATTGACCCAATGGTATCCAAAGCCTGCCGTCTACGATCAAGATGGTTGGCATCCAATGCCTTATCTCGATATGGGAGAATTTTATAGTGAATTTGGAAGTTTTGATGTAAAAATTACCTTACCCGAAAACTATGTGGTAGGTGCTACGGGAGTTTTACAAACCAATTCTGAAAAGGTATTTTTAGAACAAAAAGTCCTTGAATCAAATGCTAAATTAGCAACACTAGATTTGGAAGCCGATTTTCTGAGAGATACATTTCCTACTAGTAGTACAACGATGAAAACGTTGCATTACCAAGCGGAAAGAGTGCACGATTTTGCGTTGTTTGCAGACAAAAGATTTATGGTACAGCGTAGTGCGGTTGAGTTAGCTTCCGGAAAATCTGTAGATACTTGGGCATATTTTACAAAAACGGAAGTTGGATTATGGAAAGACGAAGCGATTAAATATTTAGACCGTTCGGTTAAATTTTATTCAGATTTAGTTGGAGAATATCCTTATCCTCATGCGACTGCTGTACAGAGTGCGCTCAGTGCTGGTGCGGGAATGGAATATCCAATGATTACGGTAATTGGATTTTCCGGAACAGCGCAGGCGCTTGATGAAGTGATTACCCACGAGGTGGGACATAATTGGTTTTATGGAATTCTAGCATCTAACGAACGCGACCATCCGTGGATGGATGAAGGGTTAAACTCCTATTATGACCATCGGTATCGAGATCAATATTATGCAAAAGATCGATTTTCGGACCGTGGAGATTTCTTTTTTAAAGATTCGCAGGTTGATCTTCTTGAAGTAGGATATTTGCAGCAAGCACGTCGAAAGGACGATCAAGCACCGGATACACATGCGGATGAATTTAAACGAGTTAACTATTGGTTAGGAGCTTACGAAAAACCAGCAGTTGCATTTAAATGGTTAGAAAAATATTTAGGGACGGAAAAATTTGATGTGACGATGCGTGGCTTTTATGATACTTGGAAATTTCGTCATCCGCAGCCAGAAGATTTACGTAGCTATCTAGAAAAGGCGACCGGTAAAAAATTAGATTGGCTTTTTGACAATCTCATTGATGGAATAGATC
>CALGJS010000420.1 GCA_937927835.1 uncultured Saprospiraceae bacterium
CTCCAGTTGCTGGATCGCGAAAAACAACTTGCCCAAAAGAATCAAAATTATTTCCAAGAAAATAAGTAATAAAATTATCCAGTCCTAGTCGAACACTGGAAATGGAGTTTTGCCAGTTAGCGGATTTGGTACTTGCTTTAAAGCGATTCTCCATAATCCAGCCAGACTTTAACTGATTGGTTAGATAAAATCCTACCGCAAAATCTTTGGTGCGAATTCCATTGCTTGTATTAAAAGAGCGGGTTTGAGGAGTCTCTTCATCAAAGCGATTTCTTGGATCAGGTAGATCACTAGATACACTTGGAAGAGACAACGCAGTGGTGTTGAAATTTTGACCAAAGGCAGGCTGTGGATTATTCCAATCGGTTGCTGCCAAGCCAAGATATCGGTTGGTTTGGTCATTTAAATATTTGACATAAAAATTAAGTTGTCCTTCTTTATAAGTCTTGGAAACATTGGCTTTTAGTTGTCCACCTTTGGCCCAAGGATAATCAGTATTGCGAGGGCCTTGATCATATCGATAGAATCCACCAATATTATAAGCCCAATTTTTTTTGCCCAATGCACCACTAAAATTTCCATCTAATCGACCCAATAAATTTCCGTCGCCTTGGATACCGACGGTGGTTTCCAGTTCATTTTGGCGATTACTATTTCCTCTTTTAGAGATAAAATTAAAAATTCCGCCGGGAGCATTGACTCCTGTGATGGCAGCGCTACCTCCTCTAATCGCTTCCACTCGATGAGTCGTCAAGTCTGCACGATGAAATAAATCTGGGCTGTAATAACCATATTGCACAAGGGTAACGGGAAGGCCATCTTCTTGCAACGAAACATAATACCATCCTAGGTCATCTTCAGCTGAGGAAGCAACGCCACGAGTATAAACACGTGTGTAAACTTCTCCCGCACTGGCATCAACATAAACCCCAGGAATGGCTTTTAGCAAATCTGCCGTACCTCGTGCGTTTCGGATACTGATGTCTTCGGTCGAAAGGGTTGTGATCGAAACAGGAGCATTGAGTTTTTTATCTGTTTGATAAGTCCCAGTTACGACGACACTTTGTAAGTCGAGCGGATCTGGAATAAGAATCAAGTCGAGCACAAGATCAGTCCCATTAAATTTTAGGGTATCTGTACGATTGGCGTAACCGATCTGATTAATTTCTAATATCTGAGTTCCTCCGGGTAGATTTTCAATGGAAAAGGTTCCGTTCGCATCAGAAAGTGTTGCAATGCTATTTCCTTGTACTTGAATTAATACATTTTCAATTCCGGCTCCCGCTTGGTCAGTAATGGTTCCTGAGATTGTCTGTGCTTGAAGTTGAAATTGGAAACTCCAAATCAAGCAAAATAATAGGAACCGATTGATTTTGTACATTAAATTTTCGTTAGAATGATTAAATTTCACAAGATACGCAAAGTAGGGCAAATGATAAACGATTATAACGGGAAATTGGGCGAATAGAAAGGAGTATTTAATGAATGCTATTTTTCAATAATAGCTTAGCTTTTAAGTAGGTTTTTTTTCTTTTTTAAAAGATATTTGTTAGTTTTATTCTTTGTATTTAAATATTATTATAACATAATTTTTTTTGATGAAAAATCTATTACTATTTTGTTGTTTTTTTTGTTTAGTGAATTTAGTTTTTGCGCAAAAACCTCCTATTAAGTGGGGAAAGGTAGAGGAGGCAGATTTGACAATGACGAGTTATCCTAGTGATGCAGAAGCGGAAGCGGTAGTTTTAATGAACTATGCATCAATTGATTTTGGATTTGAAGGTAGTACCCATTATTTGATGAACCATCATGTTCGAATTAAAATATTAAAAGAGTCAGCGTTTGATCGAGGAGACATTGAGATTGACTACTATGCTCATAATAGACGAGAAGAGATCAAGGAATTAAAAGCGCAAGTTATCTTACCTAATGGCGATAAAATCAAATTAAGTAAAAAAGACATTTTTACGGAAAAGGTAAACGATTATTGGTCTCGTAAAAAATTCGCGATGCCTTCGTTAAAGGAAGGGGTTATTATTGAATATTCCTATCTTAAAAAATCTGAAAATATTTACAATCTAAGCAACTGGTATTTTCAGACGGATATTCCCACTCGGCATAGTGAATTAAGAACTAATATTCCTGAGTGGTTTGAGTATATATCTTTTACGCAAGGTAGACCACCAGTAGTTAAGAATGAATTGGTTTATAAAGATATTAGATTTAATAATCGAAATTCTGCTTATCGAACGGAAGGTGGGACAACCAATGCTAGGATTAGTAAGACGCAATACATTGTGGAGAATATTCCAGCGATGAAATCAGAGCAGTTTATTACGACGATGAGAGATTATTATTCAAAAATAACCTTACAGTTAAAGACGGTTCAATTTCCAAATAGCATCCGAGAATCCGTGAATTCTGATTGGCCAACCATTGCAAAACAATTAGATGAAAACGATTCTTTTGGTAAGCAAATCAATAAGAGTCGAAATACAAAAAAAATTATGGAGGCCGTTAGTCCATTACTGGCTACAACGGAAGATCCCATCGAGAAATTAATGATTGCTTATTCTTTTTTAAACTCAAATATAACATGGAACGAAACCTATGGAATCTACGCTAGAAAAAGTTTAGATGATGCATTTGTAGATAAACAAGCCACTGCTGGAGAGTTGAATTTAATGCTTATTGCAATTTGTCGTCAACTAGGTTTAACTGCTTATCCTATTTTGATTAGTACTCGTAGTCATGGTAAAATGTTCGAGGCATATCCAAAAACAGATCAGTTTAATCATGTACTGGCTTACGTAGGAGTAGCTGATAAAGAAGTATTACTAGATGTGGGTAGTCAGCATCGTAGTCCAAATTTTTTACGAGTCAACTCTCTTAATTATCGAGGGTGGTTGGTCGATGGTCCTCAATCTCAATGGATTAATATAGGCGTTCCTGCAGATGTTGAAAAAATGATTGTCAATGCAGAGTTGTCTGCGGAGGGAACAATCACGGGAAAGGTCCAGGAAATTTGCACAGGATATAGTGCGATGGTGAACCGAAGAGAATATTATGAAAACCGCGAAAAAGACCATGAGCATGTAGTGAAAAATTGGCAGGAAACTTTTCCGGATGCAGAAGTTACAAATATCAAATTTGATAATCCTGAAAAAGCGGGCGAGTCTCTTAAATCTTCTCTGGAAATTAAATTACCGAATGCCGCACAAATAAATGACGATTTTATTTACCTCTCTCCTATGCTTGGAAAAGGGTATGAAGAAAATCCATTGAAATTGGAAAATCGTACTTTTTCAGTAGACATGCCTTATCAAATCAAAGAACAATACGTTTTCAATCTAACCATTCCTGCTGGATATATGGTAGAAGAATTGCCAGAGCCTGCTCAAGTTAAAATGGCAGATGGAGCAGGTGTCTTTAGATTTTTAGTTAGTGAAAAAGAAGGTAAGGTTCAAGTCACGAGTAAGATTTTTATTAAAAAGAACCGTTACCAGCCCGAAGAGTATCAAATAATTCGACAATTTTTTGATCTTATTGTTGAAAAACAAGGAGAACAAGTGGTACTAAAAAAAATGCCCTAAGTGATTAGTCTTTTTAGAAAATAAGTAAATACAACCATGAATAAAATTGTCGCTTTTTATTGTTTTATTTTATTAGCCGTAAGTGCATCCGCACAAAATGCATTATATAGTGCGCTATCCATTCCTGATGTGTTGCAGAAAAATGCAAGTGAGGTCGTACGCTCACAAAAAACGGAATTTAATGTCAAAGGGATTTCTACTGCAACAGAAATAGAGACCGTTGTCGTGACGGTGTTAAATGGAGAGAGTGATGCCAACGAATTAGTTTTTTATTATGATCAATATTCTAAAATAAAAAAACTATGGGCAAAAGTATACGACAAAAACGGGGAGGAAGTCAACGCTTATAAACAAAAAGACTTTAGTGATCACAGTGCCATTGGTAGTTTTAGTATTTATTCTGATTCCCGGTATAAGCATTTGACGGTCAATCACAACAGTTACCCATATACCATCGAATATCATTCTGTCAAAGATCATAAAGGTATCATGGCTTATCCAAATTATCCAGTAAATGGTTTTGGTAAATCGGTACAGTCTTTTGAAGTAAAAGTAGTGTTGCCTTCAGGGTTTGATCTCCATAGTAAAATGGAGAATGTAGAACTAGCGGCTTCGGTGAACACGGATGGGGGAACAAAAATCTACACCTGGACAGGGAAAAGTCTACCAGCTTTAAAACCCGAAGCATATATTCCAACTGATCAAAAATATCCAAAGCTTTGGATAAGTGCTACTAAATTTTCCGTAGATGGATATGAAGGAGATATGTCTACTTGGAAATCCCTCGGATCATTTTTTTATAAAATCAATAAAGACCGTCAAGAGGTAACATCTGAAACAAAAGAGAAGATCAAAAAATTGATCGCCGATGCACCAACGGATAAAGAAAAGATCAAACGGATTTATCAATATATGCAGGATGAAGTACGCTATGTAAGTGTGCAGTTAGGAATTGGTGGCTGGCAATCCTTTGATGCAAAGTATGTAGAAAAAAATAAGTACGGAGATTGTAAAGCACTTTCTAATTACATGAAGTCTTTATTAGAAATAGCGGAGATACCATCTGATTGGGTTATTATTTATAGAGGCTATCGTGGGCGCCAAGAAATTGACAAAGATTTTGCGACTCCTTCATTTGGAAACCATATGATTCTCTACGTTCCTTCCGAAGATATGTGGTTGGAATGTACGAGTAAATCCTATCCACCTAATTATATCGGAGGAGATAATCACGATCGTCCTGTTTTGTTAGTCACAAAAGAAGGAGGTAGAATATCGCGAACACCAAAGTATGGTCTAGAAGAAAATAGATCTTTGACCAGAGCCAATATCAATCTAGATGCCAAGGGTGGGGCAGTGATTAAACAACAAACGACCCATCATGGTCCTAGTCATGATCGATACCGTCAACTAAAAAATTATCCTAAAACCGATGTCGAAAAATACATTGTTAGAAATACTTCACTACCCGCATTGACCCTAGACAAATTTGCAATTGAGGTCGATCCGGATGCTCCGATTGCAACGGTAGATTTCAACATTACCGTTCCTCGTTAT
Organism: uncultured Saprospiraceae bacterium; assembly: GCA_937927835.1. Lineage (GTDB taxonomy): Bacteria > Bacteroidota > Bacteroidia > Chitinophagales > Saprospiraceae > JALZUU01. The sequence continues at coordinate 5,151 of CALGJS010000420.1, forward strand.
GCCTCCAAAGCTGGTAAGCGTGTTTTTGTGCCCATCAATAATCTTAATCCTTTTCAAGAAGTACCAGAGTCAGAAAAAGAAAGAGTCCATCCAGTAAAAATTGAAAACGATTATCACGAAGAAGACGCGTATATTTTTGATTTGCCTGAAGGGTATAAAGTAGAAAGTATGCCCGAAGAAAATACGGTACTAGAATCGGACTATGGAAAATATACCCTTGATCTAAAACTGACAGATAAAACCATTACCGTTACTAGAACTCTAGATATCTACGCCGTAGAATTACCGGCAACCGACTATAATAAATTACGTGATTTTTATAAAAAAATTGCACAGCTCGACGCGGCAAAAATGGTACTAGTGAAAAAGGCGACGTAGGATTTTTTTTCATTTTGAGAATTTATATTTATCTTCATTTGCTAACGAAAATTCATTAAAGGTCGCCTAATAGACAAAAAAGCAAAGAGGTTAGTTTATCTGAATTCCATTTTTTTAGAAGTAATGATAGGTTTTTTTTGAGGATATTGGATTATTTACTCGTTATATCTTTTTTTTAAAATAAAATACTTGAAGATAAACACATAAAGTGTTTATTTAAGTTTAAATCTGAATTCCATTTTTTGATTAAAAAATACATTGTAGGTTTGTCTAAAGTATTTAGTTTTATAGAAGCAAGTTAACTGAGAATTTTTAACCTAAAATTACACCTTATGCAAAAGAAATTTACACTCCTGATGGCTTTTTTCCTAATAATTAGCTATCATTCTATTGGGCAATTAGCATCTGGATCAATAACTCCCAATTTTACCGGTACGGAT
>CALGJS010000421.1 GCA_937927835.1 uncultured Saprospiraceae bacterium
TGATATCTGAGGTAGATACGATGACTAGGCGATCTGCTATTTTTGCGGAAGCGGTAAGGATATGTTTTAGATCTTGGTTGGTGGCGGCGCTTAATAGATTGTAGGGTAAGTCGATAATAGCGGCATCATATCTTTTGGAAATATCTTTGATATCGGAGCGATAGATTGTGGTGGAATAATTAAAGTGGGCAATATTGATTCGGGCGTCTCGGCATAATTTCCAGTTGATATCACAACCTTCGATTTGTCTTCCAGCGAAACAGGCTTCTAATAGGATCGTCCCGGCACCACAACAAGCATCGAGTAAAGTATTTTCTTGCTTGGCTTGACCTGCAATATTGACCAGAGCTTTGGCAATATTTATATGAATGGAGTTGCTATAAGCGCAGCGCTTTTTTTGATGTTTTTGCCAATCAAATTTATCTTTAATCAAAATACCAAAATACCACACACCCTCGTGCCAGCACAATCCAAAGGTAGTGGTCGGATGATAATAGTCGGGATCGCCTTCGATGCTATATCCAATATCTTTTAGCTTTTCTAATCGCTGTGGGTACTTGGTGGGATCGCCTTTGATGACTAAATATTCTACTTTAAATCCTTCAATGGCTATTTTTTTCTTTTGAATTTCTTTGATTAAGGAAGGATAATTTTCAGAAGACCCGATAATCTCTAATCTATTTTTAATAAACGCACTACTCGATGGATGTATTTTTACTTCAGAAAAAATAATTTTGTTGGTGGCTTCTTGGTTAAAAATAGCCCTGGCTTCTAAATTAGAAAGTTCGCGTTCGGTGTTGTCGTAGGTGAAGGAATAGAGGTAGTTTTTTTTAGGCATGTTTTTTTTGTAGTTGACACGAAAGCCGAGCACTTACGATTCGCTAAAATACGAACTTCTATTTAAGGATGTTTTTTAAAGGTCAAGCTCTTTTCTTTTGCTTGCTTTTAGATGTACCTAGGTCTGGACAGCCTGCCTACTGATTGAGGTAAGCCTTTTTTACTAAAAAAACCAAAAGAATTATAAGCTAAAACGGCCGCGTCAAATTCATTTGAGTAGTTTAAATTAAGAATATCTTTTTCAAGAAAATTGATAGACAAGTTTTTTCCCTTCGCTTTTTCTTTCGCAATTTTGAAAAATAAATACACACTCTCGATCGGTTCGTTCTTCGGTCAAAAAATCATCATAAAAATACAGGTATAATTCATGATCATGTAATTTTGAAACGGCGTCTTGATTGGTTTTCATATTGTTTTTTTGAACTTATACAATCCCAACCCAATCAATAGAATAATAATTCCACCCATATCAATTTTCATTACCTTGGTCAATTCTGGATTTAGAGTTCCGTCCATCAAGTAAAAAAGTATAATAAACGAAATCATACTAATCAACCCCATAGTAACGGATAAAGCATAATGCCTTTTTCTAATCGCCGAATAAATCATCACTCCACCGATGATTCCAAATAAGATGGCTCGATGTCTTAGCAATAATTCATAATTGGAATCAGGTATTTGGATACCATAAGAAGTGCTAATTTTATCGAGAAGAAATGCTAAAAAAGAGGGGACAAAATTGATTACACCTGCAATAAACAGGCAAATTCTGAATACTAGTTCCATGATGGGTTGCTTTTTATTTTTTAACTTTCTTCTCAACGCCCCTAGCCCACTTATCCTCCTTCTTCAATAAACTTCTAATCCCGTGTTTAATAATCCATTTTGTTTCTTTGGTCGGATGGTCCGACAACCATTCCTCTACTAATGCTTTTCCGATTTCTAAATTATCCTTAAAGATATCATTTAAACAATTAGCCACTGATTTTTGGACATATTTTGATGGATCTTCTTTTAGGTTATTTAGAATAGGCAGAATGGGTTTTGGATTTTCAATAAAGCAGTCCAATTTGCTCGCCCAAGGCAATCGTGGTCGAACGCCTTCGCTGGCTAATCTTCTGATATGTTTATTGGAATTTTTCGACCATTTTAAAATTTGCTTCAGCGTCTTTTTTTGGTCTTTTTCAATAAACGGTCGGATGGCATATTCGCTGGTATTTCTTTTGGTGACTTCTTCGAGTGCGACCATAGAAAGTTTGAAATTATAACGTCCATATTTCTCGACGAATTTGGCAATCGGCATGATCCAATAATACTCCGTAAACATTCCAGTTTCTTCCTCGTTTTCTGGTCCTAGAATTTTAAGGAGCACGGCCATGGCTTGATCATAATCTCCGTCGAAGTGATGGAACAATTCATCTGCGAAAACTTCTACCCTAGCCTTCAGTTCCAGTGGAGGTAATTGTTTGGTGGTAGATTTGATAAAGGAGGTACCGTTGAAAGAAGGATCTACTTTCGATATTTTTTTTGCAAGGTCTTTAGCAAGATCTTTGTCAAACCAAAGTTTAAGTTTTTTGTAGGCCATAGTATTTTTTTATGTGCGTAATGAATTGTCCTTTCTGATTCGTTTAATAATTTCCTCCGCTATTTCTTTCACCGATGCCTCATCTGTTTTTATTATTTCAATATTTTTTGCCAGCGCTTCTCTTCTTAAATAGTTTAACCACCCGATCATATCTTTGGTATATAATTCTGGTTGACCTCGATGCTTTAATCGATTCTTCATGGTTGATTCACTACAATCGAATAATAGGATTTTATAATCCAAGAAATTATATTTTTCAAATCCTTGAACAAAAAACTTCATATCCGTAGATCCTTCAAATAAAATATTGACTCCTTCTTTTTCGGCAATGGTCATTAATTTATCTATCCATCCGATGGTCGCATCTTCTTGCCATTTATGGGTATCTTCCACTTCGTCCCAATTAGGCATTCCCATATCATCAAAATGAAAAACCTTTACGCTCGGATCATTAGCTAATCTTTTCGACACTTCTTTTAGAATGGTGGTTTTCCCAACGCCTGAGGCGCCTGTAATGGTTAAGAACATTTGGTATTATTTAATTAGTAATGCGAATCAGGGGTTAAATTTCTAATTAACAATAAAAAAGGGCTTTTGAAGATGCTTCTTGCCGTTTGCTTCTTGCTATTTGCTTTCTTCTATCGCGATTGAAGAGAGCAAATAGCAAATAGCGAGCAGCAAGAAGCAAAATATCCTAATTTCAATTAGAAGATGATGTTTTTTAAATTCATATAAAGATGATGTTTTTCTAATTCATATATCTAATTCCAAACCTTAATTCTCAGTAGCAATTTTCATTTCAACACCTCTTTGATCATTTTATTAACTTTTAAATCGGTGATGTCTTTGACATTATTTAACTTAACATGTCGCATGGACTTTCCAGTTCCCTCAATCTTATCTTTATTGGTAATTATTTTATTAAATTCAAAAAATCCTAAGGTGACA
>CALGJS010000422.1 GCA_937927835.1 uncultured Saprospiraceae bacterium
TGGTATATCCAAGACATGGAAGCTTTTCTACTAACCCAACCTGGGGGCGATAAATTTGTCCCTTTACCTAGTTGGGATCCATCGACTGCCATTCCTGATGAATTTTTTAATGCCTTAGTACCGCCGGGTAATGCGGTTGCTCCTGGTTGGAGTCTGACAACTCTCATGAATCAAGATCCTGTTGATGTCGATTTTTCATCAGTATTAAATAATTTATGCAGTTATGCTCCTTCTCCTGGTAGAACGGCTATCGACAATTTTGCTCAAGCTTTGGAGTCGAGGCACGATCCTGTCCATGGGAATATTGGCGGTATTATGGGAAGTTTTCAATCTCCGGCCTCCGCTATTTTTTGGCTATGGCATGCTTGGATTGATGATGTTTATCGAAAGTATGAATGTGATTGTCAGGGGATAGATGCGAACGATCTTTATACCAAAGATAGTGTAGAAGATGTTGGCAACGAACCGAACGATGAAACGACTGGAATTTTTTATTTAAGTTCTGATATTTGGGTACGAAATTCACAGGATTTTCTTTTACCAAGTGGTAGATATAGTCAGGAAGATAATCCGCTAAGACATGAAAATCCGGAATATAGTGCTTTGGGAAATCCTAATTATGTTTACGTTAAAGTTCGAAATAGAGGGTGTAATACCATCCTTGCGAATTCTGCCAATTTAAGAGTGTACTGGAGCAAAGCCTCTACGGGACTTAACTGGCCGACCCATTTTAATAATTATTTTCACCTCGGTATTCTTAATGGAGATGAAATTACACCAACTGCTCCTGTTCCCATGCCTGCGGTAGATATAGCTCCAGGAGAATCGTTTGTGGTAGAGATTCCATGGGTTGCGCCCAATCCAGCAGATTTTATATTTGATGCGCAACACTTCTGTCTGTTAAGTCGGATAGAATCTACGTTAGACCCGATGACCTTTTCAGAAGTAGTTGGAGTAGGAGCGAATACCAGAAACAATAATAACATTGCTTGGAAAAATTTGACGGTGGTGGATATAGATCCTTTTAATATAGTAGGTGGAGGATTTAGTGAAGATGTTCCGTTCTTCGTAAGGCAAACTTTTGACACCGCGCTTCCTATGAAATTGGTTTTTAAAAGTTCTAATTTTGATGTCACAGAAGGGTTAACGATAGAACTTGATAACAATCTTTTAGAACTTGCCTTACAATCGGATAGCTTAAATCATATTTCAATTATTGAAAATATGGACGGAGAAAGAATTTTAAAATTAACAGCAGCCGAAGGTTTTATAGGTGGTTTGTTTTTAGAGCCAGAGGAGATTTATGCGATGCGATTAAAATTTGAAATAAATTGTGACGAACAAGGAACTTGTCCTCCATATGGAACCATAGAAAATTTAACCGTTGAACAATATTTTGAAAATGATTTTGGGGATGAGTTCGTTGGTGGGAATTATTATGAAGTTAGAATAAAACAAGAGGAAGAAACAGCATGTGGTGATTTTCCAATTGTAGGTGTTAATGCAGAGAATACAAGCTGTTCAAATACGGCAGATGGATTCATCAGTTTAGAATTGGAAGGCTCCGAACCTTTTTCGATTTTTTGGGACAATGGACAAACGAGTCAACAGATAGAAGGATTGCTTCCAGGGGAATATACGGCTACGGTAAGAGATGCGGAAAATTGCACCAATTCTATCACGGTTGTACTGACCGATAAATCAGATTTAGAATTGTTTTTTGAACCCACGCATACGACCAAATTTTGCGATGCACTCGGATCTATTAATTTATTGGTAGAGGGTGGGACACCTGACTACTCGGTGATTTGGTCCAATGGGGCAGATAATTTTAATATAGAAGGGCTGCCAACAGGGATGTACACTGCCACCGTAACGGATGGTAATGGTTGTGAAAGAATTGATAGTGTGAATATTAATCTAAACATGCCGTTACGGGTGAATAGCCAAGAAATCCAAAATGCGAGTAGTGCAGTTGCCAATGATGGAGCCATCAGACTTCTTGTAACAGGTGGTGAAAGACCATTAATGTATGACTGGGATAATGGCGGTAATTCAAACGAATTGGAAGACCTGGCAGCAGGTGATTATATCGTTACGATTTCAGATCAAATAGGATGTTTCCGAATGGATACCTTTACCGTCGATTTGGCTTCTAGTCTATTGGAACAACCAGCGGTTGGACAGCTTATGATTGCTCCTATTCCAGCTAATAATCAATTGGCGATTGACTTTAGTAATATTGATTACGAAGGAGGACCAGCCCGAATCGAAATTACCAATATTAAAGGGCAATTAATAAATAACTTACTGTTGGATCTTAGCGAAAGAACCCATATGCTAAATATTGAGCCCTATCCTCCAGGGATTTATTTGATAAAAACCACCGTAGGTAAAAAGGTATATGTGGATAAATTTATTAAGCAGTAAAATAAAGTTGTAAAACGATTTGATGATCCTTAATTGGGAAATCTGAGTCCAAGGCTCAGGTCTCCCAATTTTTTTTATTCTAATACTGAGGTAAACCAATTATCTAGGTCCCAAGGCCGTCGGGGAGCGCTAATCGATTAAAACTAAGTGCTAGTCGAAAAAAAGCGACTTAATTAGAATAAAGGGTTAAATTGTATGTTATAGCGTAAAGCTTATTAAATTCAATTTTCTAAAACACTAAAGATGAAACACGAAACCATATTTTTATCGGTCTCACAAATCAAAGTCAACACTGCCATACATTTACTGAATGAAGCAGAGATAAATGCTCATACGATCAATAAAATGGATTCTGCCCATGCGAATTTGTTTGGTGCAATTCAAATTATTGTTTCCAAAGACGATGAAGTGGAAGCGAGACGTATTTTGGAAGAAGCGGAGATTTTGTGATTAGAGGGATAATTTTAAAAGAGATGACTACACAACGAATTTCACTTTTGATATTAGGTCTTATTCTTTTTTTTATTTATGAAATTCCTATAGAATCCATTTTTCAAAAAGAAGAGATAACAACAACCTGCCTTCATAAAGGGTTATTAGGTTTTGGATGTCCTGGGTGTGGAATGACCCGAGCGATTCATTCTTTTTTACATTTTAATTTTAAGGCAGCAGCTAATTTTAATTTTGCGATATTTGGACTTTTTCCTTTGTTAATTAGTCAATCGCTATATCAACTATCAGGCAATAAAAAGATGAAGCTGATTCAAAAAAACACCTTATTGCTTTTTTTGTTTTTACTTTCATCCCAATATATTTTAAGAATTATTTCGAATCAGTAGTTGGAAATAAATATATGAACTATAGAAACATCATCTTCTAATTGAATTTGGGATATTTTTGCTTCTGGCTTCTAGCTCCCTTCTATCCTGCCGACAGGCAGGCGCGATCGAGGGAAGCAAGTAGCCAGAAGCAAGCGGCCAGAAGCATCTTCAAAAGCCCTTTTTTATTTTCAGAAGAAATTTAACCCCTGATTGGCATAATTAATTTCTATAACCACAAAAAAAATCAATCATTATGTTTAGAGGTAATTTATCAATTCGTATCAATACGTCGAAATCGCAAGAAGAAGTTTATAATCATGTGGAAGATGCATTAGAAGATTTAGGAAGAACATCTATTTCCAATTCTGGAACGATTTCAGTTTTGGGTTCAAAATTCACAGGCTTTGGTTTTGCATCAGAGATTGAAGGACGAATCGTAAAGAGAGAGGATTATTATAATCTTGATCTTGATTTTAATTCCAAACCAGAAATTCTTTCTTGGATCATTGCCTTATGTTTTTTCCCTGTTGGAATGGCTATGTTTATTTTACCTTATAATGCAAAAGGTGAATTCGATAAAAAAGCCAAGAGGATTTTGAATGATTTAAAATATGATTTAGAGAAAAATGATGACTTGGTATAGGAGATGAATACTTAGGGAAAGTGAAAAACTTAAAAGAAATTAGTAAGGTGAAATTTCAAGGGAAATTATTTCATGAAATACCATTTTATGAAAATACAGTAGCGTTACCTGTTGAGATTGAAATTGATTTAGACGGTGCAACGAGCGACAAGCCAAAGGTCGTCACTATTCTAGGAACTAGTGCGTTTCGGAAACAATTTGAAGAAGGATTTAAATTGGATGAATTTGAAGAATTTTTATCAAAAATTTATCACTTGGAAATGAATTGAAAAGAGAAACGCTAAGCTTTGTACTTTGCTGTAACACCGCAACATTTCCTTTTCCTGCTACTGGAGATGGAACCACAAAACCCTCGTTATGACACCGCTCTGCTATTGCCAATAAGAAAAGACTATTTTAAAATAAAAAATCCCACTTCAAGAGAATACTCGAAGTGGGATTTAATACATAGTAAATTAGATCTTACTCTAACACAATCATCTTTTTAGTCGCTCTACGTTTTCCAGTAGATAATTGATAATAATAAACGCCTGAATTCTCCAACAGATCTTTTGTTACCATCACTTGATGACTCCTGCTACAGAAGGGGTGAAAATAAAATTCACACCATCTGCAATATCTGTTACGCCAGGTCCACTAAAAACTCCTCCGTCTGGGTTACCTGCTAAGCTAATAATTGCTGGTGTATCACCTTCACAATACTCATCTTCCCCAGCCGGGATCATCAAGGTTGCTGTTGGTGGAGTATTAACGGTAATCGTAGTCATGGCAGCAGGTCGACAACTTGGGTCGGTTGGTGCGGGCGATAGAATCGCATATATTTCATAGGAACCACTGCTGGGCAAGGAAACTCCTACTAAGGAAGCCGTTGTATTTTCTCCCGTCAAACTACCAAAAGGAACACTACCTAAGGAGGTGCCTCCCGAATAAGGATCGGCAGGTGTACTAGTAAAAGCCACAAATTCAATCCCAAAATCTTGATCCATGTTGGAGGCAAGATCCATGTTTATAAGTCCAGTAGCTGTCAAATTTAAAAAATCACCAGAACAAATAGCCGTTTCGCTAGCGCTAACCGCTCCGACTGTTGGGCAGATGGATGGAGCGAGATCTATCACTTCAAAACAGATATTATCTAAGGAGACATAATTACTAGCTCCGAGTAAAATAACCTCAATTGCTACAATATCGTTTCCTGTAAAGTCTGTAACTGGGATATTTTCAGTATAAGTAGCACCTGATGTTGTAGAGAGGGTTGTCATTAGCGTTCCGCCACTTGCTAAGGTGGCTACTAATTGTACCATCCCTGCTTCTTGTGTATCTGGATTATTATCATTAGATAACCATAGATCTAAACGTAGTAAATTAATCGCTGTATTTGGAGTTGTTACCGTGATGGAACCGACACTTCCTGAATTCATAAATCCTGGTGATTCTAGGTAATAGTCTGATCCGGCACCTCCACCACCTCCTGTAGCAAAAAACGCGGTAACTAAGTCTCCGGTGGTGGAAAAATTAACACCCGGTTCTGAAAACATAGTTAATCCTGCGGCCGCTTCATCTTCGAAAGTTTCACAGGTGGTATCATCATCCTTTATAATTCCTTCTCCTTGGCCATT
>CALGJS010000423.1 GCA_937927835.1 uncultured Saprospiraceae bacterium
GGAGCAGAAGCAGTTTTACGTTGTTTTCTAGCAGAAGGAGTAGACACTATTTTTGGATATCCGGGTGGAGCGATTATGCCAGTTTATGATGCATTGTATCATTATGAAGATCGGTTGCGACATATCTTGCCGCGCCACGAACAAGGTGCCATTCATGCGGCGCAAGGATATGCACGAGTGACGCGTCGAATTGGTGTTTGCATGGCTACGTCAGGTCCCGGAGCGACAAATTTGATTACCGGTATTGGCGATGCGTTTATGGATTCGACACCGTTGGTTTGTATTACAGGCCAGGTGTTTAGTTCTGTTTTAGGAAAAGATGCTTTTCAAGAAATCGATGTGATCAGTTGTACGACAGCAGTTACTAAATGGAATTATCAGATTACAGATCCAGCAGAGATTCCAGCAGTTTTTGCGAAAGCTTTTTATATCGCCAATACTGGCCGACCAGGTCCAGTGGTCATTGATATAACGAAGGATGCGCAATTGGCTATGTTAGATTTTGAATATCATAAAGCTCCTAAAATTCGTTCTTATCATCCTTTTCCAAAACCCAAAAGATCAAATTTAAAAGCCGCAGCGGCATTGATCAATAGTGCAAAAAAACCTTTTATTCTAGCTGGACATGGAATTCAAATTGCTGGTGCACAAAAAATATTTAAAAAATTTATTGAAAAAACAGGAATTCCAATTGGATGCACTTGTCATGGTCTATCGTCTATCTCGTCGGATCATCCACTCTTTACAGGAATGTTGGGGATGCATGGAAATTATGCCCCAAATATTAATACCAATAAATGTGATGTTCTCATTGCGATTGGGATGCGATTCGATGATCGAGTGACTGGAAATTTATCTCGCTACGCAAAACAGGCAAAAATTATTCATATCGAAATTGATCCTTCAGAAATTAATAAAAATGTACCCGTAGATATTCCTATTCTATCGGATGCAAAATTAGCGTTGGAAAAATTATTACCATTGGTGGAAAAAAAGAGTTATCCAAAATGGTTGGCAAAATTTGCAAAGCTTAGAAAGCAAGAAGAAAAGATAGTTATCAAGCAAGATCTAAATGCGAGTAAAAAAGGAGAGATCAAAATGGGGCAAGTAGTAAGAGAAGTGAGTGATCAAACCAAAGGCCAAGCGATCGTTGCAACCGATGTTGGTCAACACCAGATGATTGCTGCTCGATACTATGAATTTAAAGATACCAATCAATGGGTTTCTTCTGGTGGTGCTGGAACGATGGGATATGGTTTGCCGGCAGGCTTTGGTGCTAAATTAGCAAAACCCAATAAAGAAGTAGTCGCCTTCATCGGAGATGGTGGTTTTCAAATGACGATTCAAGAATTAGGAATGTGCTCACAATGGAACGTAGGATTGAAAATCGTGCTCTTGGACAACGAATATCTGGGAATGGTTCGACAGTGGCAACAATTATTTTTTGAAAGACGGTACTCGTCGGTAGCACTACAGAATCCAGATTTTTTAAAAATAGCAGAAGGATTTGGCGTAGCAGGAAAAAAGATTTCTGATCCTAAAGACTTAAAAGCTGGAGTTGCTGAAATGCTTGCATACGATGGACCTTTTTTATTACATGTAATGGTGGAAAAAGAAGAAAATGTTTTCCCAATGATTGCTAGTGGTGCTTCGGTGGATGAGATTCGGTTGAGTTGATGTGGAGATTGGTGGATTAGTTAATTAGTTAATCGGTTGATTAGTTAACTAGTTTAAAGTCTAATTAGCTAACCGATACAACTGATTAACCAATTAACTAAAAACGATGAAAGAAGAAGAATTCACAATAACCATATACTCCGAAAACGTAACAGGAATTTTATCCAGAGTGGTAGGAATATTTACTCGGCGACATATTTCTATTATTACGTTGACGGTATCAGAATCTTCTATCAAAGGGATTCACCGAATGACCGTGGTGATTAAAGTGACCGAAGATCAAGTGCAAAAAGTAGTCGCACAATGTGATAAACAAGTAGATGTTTTAAAAGCATTTTATTATCACCCACATGAAATTGTCCACCAAGAAATAGCACTTTACAAGGTACCTACTGCTGCTTTTACGGGTGGCAATAGTTTGGAAAAATTGATTCGATCTCATAATGCTCGGATTCTAGAAATTGAAAAAGAATTTGTAGTTATCGAAAAAACGGGACATGAATCAGAGACCCAAGCATTATTAAGAGATCTAGAAAAAATAGGCATTTACGAATTTGTTCGATCAGGTAGAATTGCCATTGTTCGACAAATGGAAATGCTCAACACCTATTTAAACTCATTAGAAACTTCGTAAAGTGTTGAATCGCTTTGCTTGTTGAGATGTTGAATCGCTTCGCTTGTTGAAAATCTTGGAGGTTATTAATGAGATCTCACTTCGATTCAACGATTCAACAAATTTATTAATCAATAATTTTTTAACAAAGAAAAAATTACAAACAAATGGCTAAAATGAATTTTGGCGGCGTAGAAGAAAACGTTGTAACACGAGATGAATTCTCACTCGAAAAAGCAAGAGAAATTTTAAAAGATGAAACCATCGCGATTATTGGTTACGGGGTGCAAGGTCCTGGACAAGCATTAAATTTACGAGACAACGGTTTTAATGTAATTGTCGGCCAACGTCAGCCTTCTAAATCTTGGGACAAAGCTATCAATGATGGATTTGTTCCCGGTGAGACGTTATTTTCTATCGAAGAGGCTGCCGATAAAGGAACCGTCATTCAGTACTTATTGTCTGATGCTGCTCAAATCTCTCAGTGGGAAACTTTAAAGAAATATTTGACACCAGGTAAAGCACTTTACTTTTCTCACGGTTTTGGAATTACTTATAAAGAAAGAACAGGTATTATTCCGCCAGAAGATGTAGACGTAATTTTGGTAGCACCAAAAGGTTCTGGTACGAGTCTAAGACGAATGTTCGTGGCTGGTCGTGGATTGAATTCTAGCTATGCTATTTTTCAGGATGCTACAGGACGTGCCTTTGATCGAGTAGTAGCACTTGGAATTGGAATTGGTTCTGGTTACTTATTTGAAACTAATTTTAAGAAAGAAGTATACAGCGATCTGACCGGAGAACGTGGAACCTTAATGGGCGCGATCCAAGGAATCTTCGAAGCACAATACAATGAATTGCGTAAGCGAGGCCACTCTCCAAGTGAAGCGTTTAACGAAACGGTAGAAGAACTCACACAATCCTTGATGCCGCTAGTGGCAGAAAATGGTATGGACTGGATGTATGCCAATTGCTCTACTACCGCTCAGCGAGGTGCCTTAGATTGGAAGAATAAATTCCGTGATGCAGTGGCTCCAGTTTTTAAAGAACTTTACGATGAGGTAGCGAGTGGTAATGAGGCTCAGCGTTCTATTGATACGAATAGTCAAGCAGATTACCGAGAGAAATTGGAAGTAGAATTGGCTGAAGTTAGAGACTCTGAAATGTGGCGTGCAGGGAAGGCGGTTCGTAGTCTGCGTCCGGAAAATGCTTAGAAAATGTTTAATCGTTTAATCGTTTAATTGTTTAGCAGGCAGCTGCATATAACAGTTAAACGATTAAACAAATAAACGATTAAACAAAACAAAAAAAAATGATCCCACAAGATAACATAGAAACTGCTTTTCCTAACATCACTACCGAGAATATTCTAAAAGCTAGAATACGCTTAAAAGACGTGGCGGTACATACGCCGTTATTGCACAATATGTCTCTGTCGGAAGAATATGAGGCCAATCTATTTTTAAAACGAGAAGATTTACAAGTCGTTCGCTCTTATAAAATTCGGGGTGCTTATAACAAGATGATTTCTATGCCTGCTGAAGAATTGGCAAACGGGGTTGTCTGTGCCAGTGCTGGCAATCATGCGCAAGGAGTGGCCTTGGCTTGTCAGAAGATGCAGGTGAAAGGACAAATTTTTATGCCCTCAACGACGCCTGCTCAAAAAATAAAGAAAGTAAAAGCGTTTGGGAAATCCTTTGTAACGATTGTTTTAGAAGGCGATACTTTTGATGCGTCTTACCAAGAGGCGATTAATTTTGCGGAACAAGAGAAACGAGTTTTTGTACATCCTTTTAATGACGAAAAAGTAATAGAAGGACAGGCAACTATCGGAATGGAAATTCTAGAAGATGCGAGTGTTCCAATTGATTATCTTTTTGTGGCGATTGGAGGTGGCGGATTGGCTTCTGGATTGGGTGCCTATTTTAGTCAGATGAGTCCGCAGACAAAAATTATTGGTGTCGAGCCAAGTGGCGCTGCCGCAATGTATGAATCTCGAAAAGCAGGAAAGATTGTTAAGTTAGAAAATATTGATCCTTTCGTGGATGGTGCGGCGGTACAAAGAGTAGGAGAGAAGACTTTTGCTTTGTGTGAAAAATATATTGAAGATATTATTCGAGTACCAGAAGGGAAAGTTTGTACGACTATTTTGTCTTTATATAATGACGAAGCCATTGTGGCAGAACCTGCAGGTGCACTGACGATTGCTGCACTCGATTTTTATAAAGAACAAATCAAAGGTAAAAATGTCGTCTGTATTGTTAGTGGTGGAAATAATGATATCATTCGAACGGAAGAAATCAAAGAGCGGTCGATGTTATATGAAGGTTTAAAACATTATTTTATTATTAAATTTCCACAAAGAGCCGGTGCACTCCGAGAATTTCTAAACGAGGTGCTCGGTGAAAACGACGATATCGCCCATTTCGAATATACCAAAAAACACAATCGTGAAAGTGGTCCCGCCATGGTTGGTATCGAAGTGAAAAAAAAATCAGATTATCAGGCACTACTTAAACGAATGAATGATCGTCAGATAGATTATCAGGTGATCAATGAATCGAAGTTATTGTTTGGATTTTT
>CALGJS010000424.1 GCA_937927835.1 uncultured Saprospiraceae bacterium
TTTACTTTATGAAAATGTCGAGACACATCCAGGTGCATACCTCGATATACGAATCGTGGATGATCTACGATTTCAACACTAGGTAGAGACCATTTCGATTTATTATTTTCTTTCTTAGCAGCTATCGTTGTTGGCAATAACTGATTGATAGATTGAATAGCATAAAAGAAACCTATCGCTTTTTTTGCTTTGACATGAACCCGATCAGCATTAATAGAAAGGCTATACCCTTCTGCTGGTAATTGCTCGTTCTTTTCAAAAACAATGGCATTTTTAGGTGGTTGTTCTTTTTGAATCGAGTATTGATATCCCGTTGATTGTTCAATTTCTTGAATAAAATCTTGAGCTACCCTATTCATTACTCCATCCATATTTATTCCAACGATGGTGGTATTTTTGTTTAGAACAAACTGTCCTTCAGCTGTTTTTAGAGAAACAGGCATCGGAATAATATTGTATTCGTTGACCTTGGATGAGTTAGTATTCTTTTCATTTTGACAATTCGATAGGCAGAAGAGGGCCAGGAAGAAGACAAGATATTTTCTCATTGAAGTTATTTAAGAATTCGAAAAGAAGGTGAATTTAATCAATCTTCGGAGAATTTTCAAAATACCATTCAATAAGTTTTTATTCAATCGTTTCTATATGAAGCTGTTTAAAATGTTCACAAAAGGCGAGGGTAAGTGCTTCATTTTTAAACAGCTTCTATAAGTTAGTTTCTCTGAAGTTCAGAAATTGGTCATTATCAATCTTTAAAGAAACGATCGTTTGACTATAAAAAAGTATAAAACCTATTTTATCTCTCCCTTCAAATACATGGCAATGGCCTCTGCTTTATTATTCACATGTAGAATTTTATATAGCGCCTTGACATGAGAACGAACCGTTTCGAGACTGATAAAAAGGTCGTCGGCAATCTGCTGATAAGATTTTCCGTCTACCAATCTTTCGATGATTTCCATTTTTCGAGGAGATAATAAATTGGACATGGTGGATTTTGAGGTTTGGCCTCTCAGAAGGTATTGCGTAATCTCTCTAGCAATTTGCGGTGACATGTACGAGCCTCCTTGATCTACCACTCGGATTCCTTGCATGATTTCTTCTAGGCTTGTTTTTTTGGAGATATATCCTACGGCTCCTGAACAGAGTGCTTTGAGAATAATTTCTTCTTCTTCAAAAGTGGTCAGCATAATGATGTCGAGACTAGGTTGTTTTTCTAATAAAATAGGAATAGCATTGAGGCCGGACATTCCTGGGAGTCCAATATCAAGTAATAATACATCCGATTGATAATCTGGATTTTTTCGGAGATGATCTAAATAAAATTCTACAGAACTCGCCACAAACGCCTTTTCCATATCAGGAATAAAATCAAGGTACTTGCATACATTAGTACTGATGACCTTGTTGTCTTCAATGATTCCGACCGTTATTTTTTTAGTAGTAATATTTTCCATTTGGGTGTTTTGGCTTTTCGAGAACTGATTCAAAAGGAATGATAAAATAGTGTGATTGCAATTTAGATAAAATTATCAAAATTATAGCTCACCCTTACGGGTGAAAAATTGCATCTACCCTATTATTTAGTTTTTACAGAAATGGCTACGCGATATCCATTTTGATAACTAAATTTAAAGCTACCACCAATATCTTCTGCTCTCATTTTCATATTTTGAATTCCAAGTCCATCTGAATTTTCGAGCGGCTTTTCCGAACCATTATCATGAATAATAAGTATAAATTCTTCTTTGTCTTGAGCCAGCGTTATGACCACTTCTGTTCCATCTGAATGTTTTACAATATTAGTAATCGCTTCTTTAAAAATCAAATAAAGTTGTTGCCGAATATTCGGATTAAGAAATTTCGAGGCATCTATATTGATCAATTTAAAATC
This sequence comes from uncultured Saprospiraceae bacterium, assembly GCA_937927835.1. Classification (GTDB taxonomy): domain Bacteria; phylum Bacteroidota; class Bacteroidia; order Chitinophagales; family Saprospiraceae; genus JALZUU01. The sequence continues at coordinate 1,895 of CALGJS010000424.1, forward strand.
ATGAGCGATATTCTTTTTACCTAAACTTTGTCGGATAAAACTACGCATTCGATCAATCAAGTTTTCATACTTATCTTTACGACTATCTAAAGCCCAGACAATATCACGCATTCGATCCATCGCATCACGACTCATCCCGGATAGTTCACTTAATGGCTTTTTCTCCTCTTCGTTTTTGCCTAGCGACATCACTTCTGATTGCATGGCGATTCCTGTCAAGATCGACCCTACATCGTCATGTAGGTCACTCGAAATTTTTACCCGCAATAGTTCTAGCTCCTGTCTTCTCGCTAATTTTTCTTGAAAAGAAGATCTGATTCTTAAGAAAATAAGGCCCAAACCACTAAGAAATGCTAACAGAATTACCCAAGTTTTCTTATACCAAATATTGGGCTTAGAAACTTTAAACGTTAAGACTGGCTGATTCTCGTCATTTAGATTAGGGGTGTTACTGGCTTTTATTTCTATATCAAAATCTCCAACGGGGAAAGACGTGACCTCAATTGTCCCATTTTGTGTATAGGGGCTCCAATCTTTCATGAGTTCCGAAATTCTATATTTATAAAAAACCTTTTCGGTGCTTGGAGCAGAAAAATTGATCTTTACATTGGTATCAGAATACTTTAATTTCAATAGGGATAAATCATGCAGCCCTTTATCCAACAATACATTCTCATCTAAGTTTGCATTATAAATTGAGATAAAAGTAAGGGATAAAAAATCTAAACCAGTTGATCGCTCAAATTCCAATTCATCGGGATAAAACGAATATAATCCATCTACACTTCCAAAATAAATTTTTCCATCGCTTGCTTGAAAACTGGAACCTCGATTAAATTCAATACTGGCTAAGGGATGTTCGGGTGAGAGATTATCAAACTGAAAGGTTCTTTTGTCAAAACGGACGATGCCTCGTTGAGTACCGAGATAAAAGAAGTTTCCTTCTGTTTTTAGAATTGAGAAAACAGAGTTATATTGATAATTCCCATTAAAATCACCTACTTTAGTAGTCAGAATTTTGCTTTCATTGTTTTTTTTATTGAGCAATCCCAAGCCTATTTCGGTGCAAAACCAAATGGTATCTCCTTCTTGTTCTAATTCAAAAATAGCTATTTTATTTTCTGGCAATCCTAATTCCTTAGCGGAATAATCTTTTACAATTTCTCCTTTTTTATTAAAAACCTGTAAGCCATGATGAAAACTTGAGATCCAAAATAATTGTGTTTTTTCATCCAACAATAAAGTAGAAACATAATCTGGATACCCTAACATTTTCTTTTTAATGATCTTACTTTTTTCTTTTACCAAATCATAGGATACAAACATATTATCAAACCACTCATATGCCCATAACGTATCCGCTTCTAAATAATGTGAAATATGTTCTCCATATTTTTTTGAATAAAAATAATCCTGATTTTGGGATGCTAAATCAAAAACGATATTATTCCAGATCAGTTTATTTTTCCAAACCGTTAAAGCATAGGTCCTTGGTTTTCTATTTTTTCTAGTATCTGTATCTCTAAAACTTTGGAATTGGTTTTCGCCATTTAATTTCACCTTTACCCCTGTATAATACGATGCATAAATATTCCCATTCTGATCTTCCCCGATTCCTCGCATGCTGGTCAATGAATTTCCAGATTGAATATTTTCTTGAAATTTCTCGATGGGATCAGATTTTAAATTCAATTTTAGAATACCATTTGAGAAAGAAGCAAGGAAATCGCCATTGTTCATTTTTTGGAAATCAGATAAATTAAAAGAAAGTGAGCTTGGTGATTCTAAGCGGACAAGTTCTTTGATTAAAGGAGAATAATCAATTTCTTTTTTTTCCGATTCGTCAAAAACTACTAATCCCATCGTAGTATTTGTAAACCAGAATTCGTTTTGATAATGATATACTTCCGTAAATTCCTCTGCTCTCTTTTTGGGAAAGGAAGGAACAAGGGCCATTGTATCTTTTCCCTGAAAATGGAATAAATTTATTTGACTGGTTTCTAAAAATTCCAATTTTGAATTTTTCTCACCAGCTAAACGGAGGTAATAAGTGGAAGATATCTTTTCCATTTTTGCTCCATTCATAGGCATCTTACAAAGATCACCCGTCCCAAATTTTAACCAATGATCATCCTCATGGATGCGATATTGAATTAATTCTTTTCCTTTACCAATCAGCTTTGGTGCTGCATTTTCGCAAGAAAGGCAATGCAGAAATATCTCTTCGGTGACATAATCTTGGGTAATTGCAAAAGCATTTCCATCCCTTTCAGCCGACATCTTTATTCGAAACCCTTTATATTCTTCTCGAAATGAAATTCTTTTTATTACACTTCTAGAATTCAAATCAATCCCAACAATTGCCCCTGTTGCTCCTTCTAATGCCCATAGTGTTTTGCCATGAGAAATAACCAACATCGAATACCCTGTACCTTCCGTAGTTAGACCAAAAAAATCATCCCGGCCTTTATTATTATAAGTTAACACGGTTTTTCCATCAAAACAGTGTAATCCACTTTTGCTCAAAAACCAAAGAAATCCCATGGCGTCTTCTTCTAACTCACTGATGTTTGAAAATTGAGAAAGTTGTTCTGGAGCAATTAACGAAAGGTCATACTTATACAGGGAATTATCGATTGTAGGGACAGATTGGGAGGATACTGCCAAGTGAATACACATCAAAAGAAAAAGTAAAAAAAAACGTGTTTTCACCTATTTGGGTTTAAAAGTAGTTCAGCGCACAAAATACGAAATTACCACCGCTCTTTTCAATTTTCACCCTTTCGGGTGAGTGTACCATTTTACCTATCGGAGTAACTTTGTATTGAGATCGATCTCTATACCTTAAAACTTATTTTTCAAACCCCTTTTTTTTATTTTTTAACCGTTATCAACATGAAAACAATATTTACTTTTTTTACTTTTTTTTCCTTTATGATCTTGGGCTATGCCCAGTGTGAAATCAACCAACCTGAATCCAATGCCTTCATCAACATTAACGATGAGATTGCAGCTGGGCAACGATTTACCGCTTGTAACTCTGGCGTCATCACTCAAATTCGAGTGAATATTGGTACACTCAATGCCACTAGCTTAAGATTACAATTGGCGGCTGGTTCGAATACCTTGACCCCAGACTACACACAGGATTTTACAGCCACCACCGCTGGAGATGTTTTTATTGATCTAACAACTCCTTTCCCTGTTACCAATGAAGCAAGTTATGCCTATACCATCCTTCCACTAAATTCAACCGATATTAGCAACCTTAATGGACATACGGCCGACCTCTCTCCAGGAGGAAATGCCATCTCTGAAACCAATGGATCTGTTACTGGTTTTGCAGGAGATGGAGATTTTACAATTACCATTGAAGAAGGTCTTTGTGTCCTCAACCAACCTGAATCCAATGGCTTCATCAATATTAACGATGAGATTGCAGCTGGACAACGATTTACCGCTTGTAATTCTGGTCTCATCACTCAAATTCGGGTGAATATTAATGCACTCAATGCCACTAGTTTAAGATTACAATTGGCGGCTGGTTCGAATACCTTGACCCCAGACTACACCCAGGATTTTACGGCCACTACCGCTGGAGATGTTTTTATTGATCTAACAACTCCCTTTCCAGTTACCAATGCAGAAAGTTATGCCTATACCATCCTTCCACTAAATTCAACCGATATTAGCAACCTTCGGGGACATACGGCCAACCTTTATTCTGACGGAAATGCTATTTCTGAAACCAATGGATCTGTTACTAGTTTTGCGGGAGATGAGGATTTTACAATTACCATTGAAGAAGGTCTTTGTGTCCTCAATCAACCTGAATCCAATGCCTTCATCATCATTAACGATGAGATCGCAGCTGGACAACGATTTACCGCTTGTAATTCTGGTGTCATCACTCAAATTCGAGTGAATATTGGTGCACTCAATGCCACTAGCTTAAGATTACAATTGGCGGCTGGTTCGAATACTTTGACTCCGGACTATACACAGGATTTTACGGCCACTACCGCTGGAGATGTTTTTATTGATCTAACAACTCCTTTCCCTGTAGCTGACATGCAAAATTATACCTATACTATCCTTCCACTAAATTCAACCGCTAACAGCAGCCTTGGGGGACATACGGCCAACCTTTATCCTGACGGAAATGCCATTTCTGAAACCAATGGAACCGTTACTAGTTTTGCGGGAGATGAGGATTTTACAATTACCATTGATGAGTCACCATATCCTCTAAACAACCTAGCTTGTAATGCCATCAATATACCAGCAAATGGAGTCATCCAAACAGGTTTTACCAATGCAAACGCAAACGCCTTTAATGGCGAAGAAGCTATTGCACCAGAAGAAATCGGTTGCTCTAGTACGATTGGTTGGTGTACCGGTGAGTCTAATGCTGCTAATCCAAACCGAGTAACAAATTCAGTATGGTTTACTTTTATCGCTCCAGCAACTGGTGCCGTAGAAGTCAGTACTTGTGGTCTCGCCAGCTTTGACTCACAACTAGCAGTTTATGCTGCCACAGATTGTAATGATTTTAGTTCTTATACGCTAGTGGGAGCCAATGATGATGGTCCTACAACTTGTGCAACTGATTTTGATAGTTTTGTATCTATTAACGGCTTAACAGTAGGAGCAACTTATTATGTAATGGTAGACGGCTATCAGGGAGGTAGTGGAAATTTCGATATTTCTGTTACCGAAGTGATCTTTACCTCAACGGAAGATAACGTTTTGGAAACAAGTCAGGTCAAGGTTTTTCCGAATCCAAATAATGGAGCATTTAGCTTAGCATTGGACGGATTTGATGCGGCTGCAGAAATGATCATTACAACCGTAACTGGGCAAGTTGTATATCGCCAGCAGATTCAAGCAAACGAAACCTTGGTTGAGGTACCCTTAACCCAAGTAGCAAAAGGACTCTATCTAATCACCTTAATCAGTGAAAAGCAAAAAATTATTCGCAAAGTTATTATTGAATAAATATTTAGTATCGAAGTTGTTTAAAAGCACCTTAGCTCTCTGCCTCAAAAATTTTGGCAACCAAATGATAATAACCCCAAAAAGCTACTTTTCGTAGTTTACCAATCCTCGCCCTAATTAAATTTAGTGGTGGGGATTTTTTTATAAAAAACGCCTCAGTAGAGGACAAACACAGTAAGCCTATAAACTAGAAATAACAGTTAAAAAGCCGTTCCGAAATATTTCTTATTAATATAAAAAGTGCCAAAAGGTAAAATCGAAGCGACCAATACAATCAAGGTAGTTTTAAAGTCCCATTTCATTTGACTTCGAATCAATAAGGCAAGAAGAACATAAGCCATAAATAAGATTCCATGTGGCATTCCCACAGTCTTTACCAAGATTGGATTGTCCATAAAATATTTCATAGGTACACCTACAAATAGTAGGAGTAAATAAGAGATGCCTTCGAAGAGACTGGTGATTTTAAAGATATTGATCATTGGATGTTATTAAAAATAAGCTTTAAACCTAAGCCTATAAAAGTTGATTAAAAATTCACATTTCGTTTTGCGAGCCATGCTAAAAAGGAAAGTCTTCTCGATTAGATCTTGTCCCAATTTTCATGATTTTGCAAAATTGAATCATCATAGATGGTGAATTTAATGAATCTTCTGAGAATTTTCAAAATACCATTCAATAAGTTTTTATTCGGTCGCTTTGACAATCCTTAGTTTTCTCGATGTGGACGGTAGCAATCTAATTAATGACGAATTAAATTCGCTCGGATTGACAGAGAAGGAAACTTACTTTGTAGCGGGTGAAGGACATGAATTTCATGGTACCGACAATGATGGAAAAATGGAACTGGCTCTGCTCTAATATTATAAGTTAATACAGTTTTTCCATCAAAATAGCGCAGTCGTAATTCCAAGGGTCAAGCCAAAGGAAGACCTTTTATCTTCCCAAAAATGTTGTCGTTTCAAGGTACTGGCAAAAAAACCTTCCAGTGTAACCGCAATTTGATTATTCAAATAATATTCTACACCAATAGAAAATCTATTAAACCCAATGGATTTATTGTCTTGTAATATACTAATTACTTCATCGTCAGTTTTAATTTTTGGATAATCATAAAACCTTATCCCGACTTGATTCAAAACGAACCATTGGGTTTTATTTTTTCCCATTCTATAGCCAACGCCAACCAGTAAATCCTCCATGGACGTTGTACCTTCAATGATATTAGTTTCATTAAAAATGGCATCTAAATGGTATCG
>CALGJS010000425.1 GCA_937927835.1 uncultured Saprospiraceae bacterium
AGTGGCGGTGACCTTATTAGCATTGGTGGCCGGAACGAATTATCTCAATCAAGCAGCGATCGATAATGCGATGACGCATAATTATCTTTTTACGCTTTATGTATTGATCGTCTATTTTTCCATTCGTTTTTATAAAGAACCCAAGACAAGGACAACGCTGTTACTCGGTGCACTTTGTGGACTCGCCACCATCACTCGACCCACAGAATTAATTTCGGTGATTATCCCTTTTATCTGGGCGCTAAACATCTTTTCGAAAGAAGCGATCATTGAACGATTTCATTTTCTAAAAAAACATTTCACAAAAATAATTGGTGCCGTTGTGATGGTGATCTTAGTAGGATGCATTCAATTGATTTATTGGAAATATGCAGGAGGCGATTGGATTATTTATAGTTATGAAGACCAAGGATTTAATTGGCTAGATCCTTATATCTGGGAATGTCTTTTTAGTTATAAAGCTGGATGGTTAACATATACGCAGATCATGACATTTGCGTTAGTTGGTTTTATTCCACTCTTTTTTTATCAGAAAAAAATATTTTTTGGCGTAACGGTCTTTTCCTTTCTTTTTATGTACTTGGCTTTTGCTTGGGATATTTGGTGGTACGGTGGAGCGTTGGGACAACGGACGATGGTACAAGCATATCCTGTATTAATTTTTGCTTTTGCAGGTTTTGTAGATTGGATATTCCGGATGCCACAATTACTTCGTTTGGCAACTTGGATCGTCATGGGAGGATGCGTTTATTTGAATTTTTGGTTTACACATTATGCTCATCAAGGACAAGCCGTTTTTCCAGGACAGATGACGGAGGCTTATTATTGGCGCACCGTAGGTCGCAACGATATTCCAGAAGAAACACAAAAACTATTAGACACAGAAGAAATTTACGAAGGAGGTCGCCGAAATATCACACCAGTTTATAGCGCATTAACCGATACAACGATCTTGCTCAATAAGACGATTCAACGTTCACCGGAATTTATTTTTCCATATAAAGGTGGTGCGGACTGGTTACGTGTTTCTGCTGATTTTAAAATTACTTGGAAAGAATGGGAGTATTGGAGAATGACGCAGTTTATCCTTCGATTTAAGAATAAGGACAACATGGTCAAAGAACGAATGATTCGCCTTCATAGATTTTTATGGGAAAATAACGAACGAAATATTTACTTCGATATTCGACAACCTGCAGAAGATTTTGATAAGGTAAGTATTGAATTTTGGAATGCCGAAAGCGATAAAGAAATTATCATTCGAAACTTAAAAGCAGAAACTTTTGACGAGTAAAATAAAAAGAGAGACGCTCGGTTGGAGGTCTCTCTTTTTATTTTATTATTAAATTTAATAAGATTCACAGAGTCCTAGAAAACGCCTTCTTTTACTTCTGGAATCGTTAAATTATCTTCATGCATTAGCGTTACTTGTGCCGAAGTAATTTTTGGCAACTCGTATTTAAAATAAAATTGCATCGTCGTGATTTTATTTTCGTAAAAGTTGGCAGTATATGTTTGATCGCCCGTTACGAGTGCTTTCTTTGCGACCGTAGCCATTTTTAACCACTGCCATGCAATCACCACATTACTCATCATTTCCATGAAAATGGTTGCATCAGCCACATAGCGTTCGTGTTTTCCTTCCATCGCAAATTGTAGCAAATGCATCAGCGAAGCCTCTAGTGTCTTAGAAGCTTCTTTTAGTGTATTCGCATACTTTTTCAAATCATCATACGTACTTGCCTCTTTGATCGTTGCGATAACTTCTTTGGTCAATCGCCTCATGGCTGCGCCGTTTTTCATGGTCACTTTTCTACCTAAAAGATCCAAGGATTGGATACCAGTAGTTCCTTCATAAAGTGCCATGATTCGGATGTCGCGGTAATATTGTTCTAGTGGGAAATCTGTACAGAATCCATAACCACCCAAAACCTGCAAACCATTATTAATAGATACCCGTCCCATTTCAGAAGGGTAGGTTTTAGCCATCGGCGTTAGAATTTCGAGTAAGTCGTGGTAATGTTCTCTTTCGTCTTCATCGGTACTTTGCATGGATAAATCATGATAAAGCGACGTTTGAAATAGTAGAGACAACGATCCTTCAACTACGGCACGTTGTAAGAGCAGCATTCTTCTTACATCAGGATGATTGATGATAAAGGTTTGTTCCGCTTCCACATTTTTGACTCCGCCCTCTAAAATTCGTCGACCTTGTGGTCTTTCTTTTGCGTATTGTAAAGAAGCATGGTAAGCTGCCGTTGCGGTAGAAGCTGCGGTCATTCCTACATCGATTCGTGCACCGTTCATCATCTGGAACATGTATTTTAGTCCCTTATTTTCTGCGCCTACGAGCCAACCTTTACAATTGCTGTTTTCTCCAAAAACGAGATGAGTAGTACAATAACCTCTTTGTCCCATCTTCTGGAAATCTCCAGCCGTAATTACATCGTTGGGTGTTAATTCACCATTTTCTGCGATCATGAATTTAGGTACTACAAAAAGAGAAATTCCTTTTGTTCCAGCAGGAGCACCTTCAATTCTAACTAAAACAAGATGCACAAAATTGCTAGCGTACTCATGATCACCACCTGAAATAAATATCTTCTGCCCTGTGATATTAAAACTTCCATCTTCGTTGCGAGTGGCAGAAGTCGTAATATCAGAAAGGGAACTTCCTGCTTGTGGTTCGGTCAAACACATCGTACCGCCCCATTCGCCTTTCATCATTTTAGGAACATAGCGATCTACTAGCTCCTGACTTCCATAAGTGATAATCAAATTAGCGGCTCCACCCGTTAAGGCGAAATAACCGGGAAGACTATTATTAGCAGACTGCATGATATGAGCACTGGCTGATTCCATAACATGAGGTAGTTGCATACCACCTATTTCATAATCGAAGGTAGGACCGATATAGCCATTTTCACCACAGACTTTCATGAGTGTTCCTACCACCGGATGAACGATGACTTTTCCGTCTTCGTAGCGAGCTGGATTTTCGTCCATCTCCTTAAAAACTGGATACATTTCCTTATCTGAAAAGGCTTTGATAGAATCTAACATCATATCAAAACTTTCTTTGTCGTAATCTTTAAATCGGGAAAATTGACAGAGTTGTTTTATATC
>CALGJS010000426.1 GCA_937927835.1 uncultured Saprospiraceae bacterium
CACGCGCCTCTTACTCCTAAAGAAGAATCCGCGCTTTTAAATTGTCGAAATGGAGAATAGTTTGTTATTAAAATCATACCTAAAAGCTCATAATAACAAAAGAAGATATACACGGTCGAGTGTCTCTGCGCCTCTGCGCGGAAAAAAACAAATAAAAAATATACACGTAAAACAATAGAGGGTTTTCCAAAACAAGTACGGAACATTTTCTGAACCTCTACGTCCTCTGAGAGAAATATATTACGTTATTCAACGACTCAACGATCCACCCATCCGCACATCCACCCATCTACAACAGCCCCTCAATCTCCCCAGCCACCGTCCCCTGTGAAGGTCGATCCGCCTGTGCATTCACAATATTCCCAGCCTGATCAATCAAAATAAAACGAGGAATCCCTTTAATTTTATAGTCCTTGCAAATCTGACTATTTCCTGCCTGATCTGCTAAAATTTGAATACCTGACATATTATTCTCCTTCACCATTTTTTCCCAAGCCTCTGCATTTTTATCAATAGAAACAGAAACAAAAGCCACCGGTTGATCATGAAATTTTTCCTGCAATTTTTCCAGATGAGGAATCTCCACTTTACATGGTCCGCACCAAGTAGCCCAAACATCAATATAAACGACTTTTCCTTTCAAATCCTCCAATCCCACTTTCTTTCCCTCCTTATCAGGGTAAGAAAAACTAGGCGCTGGCATCCCTGTCTTTAAGTGCTTCCAAGCTAGAAAAGCCTCATCAATATCCGCTAAGTATCTTGGATTAGTAACCTGTTGCTTAAAGCGTTGGTGGAGGTCTTCAGAGCCATTAATACCTTTAGAACGAAGATGTTGGTTGAAAAAATAATAAAGTAAATAATTTTTGATCCCTGGAGCAGCATGATCCTTTTCTACGACTTCAAATGCTCGTAAACTCGTTTGAATTTTTCCACCACTCATCAAGTCGGCTTGCACCATGTTTGAAGCCTTTTGTCCCACATGAGCAATCAGATAATTTCGATAGGCTTCGGAGATCATCAACTGGTCATTATTCAAATCCAAATCATTTGCATACGCCAATAATTCTGGACTCGGCGTATAAGCCTCTTGCTTATTATAAAAGGCACGATACAAACTATAATCATTAAATTGTTTGGCCCAATTATATTGAATTTCTGTTTCTTCAAATAGTAGAAAATCAGTCGGAAGATCTTTATTTTCTTTTTTAAAACTATTGAAAAGCACTAGTTCTGTCGCCCGCGTCTCATTGGTTTGTTTTATAAAATCCTTTTCCGAAAGTTTTGCGGAATTCCGCTTTTGAGCGTAAGTTAAAGGATCGTTTATTTTCTTTTGAAATAGATATTCCTGCACCTTAGGATCAGTTCCACCAAATTTGATCGTCTTGGCCATTCCTTGTGCATCAAAGTCTACAACTGCTTGATCGTTAGGTCGTAAGAACAAAGGAATTTTTTGACCATTATAAGTCAGATTATAAATCCCTGGTTCGTCAATAAGCAGGTTGATTCTAAATTTATCATCTTTTATTACACTACTTCGATTGGTACTTTTGTGGGAAAGTTTAATGTTCTTATTGCCAGCATTGGTGATGGTGCCTGATACGGTAATTTGAGCACGTTTTTGTACAATAGGAGCCGATGGTTTAGAAGTCGGTGTTGGTGTCGTTGTCGTCTTAGCTTCAGAAGCCTTCTCTGATTGACAACCAAAGACCATTAAACTGGCTATAAATGAGGTAATAAGAATAATTTTATTCATTGGGAATATTTTGTTTTTGAGAATCTCTGTAAAGACAATTCAGTAAAGACAATTCATGAATTGTCTCTCTACGGCAACAGATCCGCCGTAAAACTCAAAGGCAATAAATCTTTAATTGAATTACAAACATAGATATCACCCGTCTGTCCCTGCATGATGATTCTAATATTTTCACCATACCGTTGTTCTACCTCAAAAATAGCCTGACGGCAACTTCCACAAGGACTAACCGGTCGATTAATTATGTCTTTTGTTTTAACAGTTACGGCCATAGCAACCACTGGGCTTTTTGGGTAACGGCTGGCAGCCACTGATAGTGCTGTTCGTTCTGCACATAGTCCAGTCGGGTAAGCAGCATTTTCTTGGTTGCTGCCATGAAGGCATTTGCCATTGGCAAGGCGTAACGCCGCACCTACTGCAAAGCGAGAATAGGGGGCCCAAGCATCTTTGGTCGCTTTATGAGCCATCGTAAGTATTTTCTGATCGACTGGGTCAAGTTCATCGATATTATGATATACTTGAACGGTCGTTTTAAGGGTGAGTTTCTTCATTTTATAGCGTTCTTTCTTGAAAAGAATAAGAATTTAATAGGTAAGATATGATATTTGTTAGACATTAGTCAAGTTGTTTGACCGAATAGGGTTAATTGAAGAGAATAGGGCAAAAATGCGGCCCATTCATTAGACCAATATTAATTGGTGAAATTCTTACTAAGATATTGCTAATTTGTAATTGATTTTACACATCCTCTTTCCCGAAAAAGTATTAATTTACCGACTTAATTTAAATTTTAGAAAAAACTAGCTAGTGAAGAAGTTGAACCACATTTTGATCATTGGAGCGGGTCGTTCTGCTACCGATTTGATTGATTATGTTTTAAAAAAAGCGAAAGAGAATAATTGGTCGGTTATTGTAGCTGATTCAAATATTGAACAGGCCACTAAAAAGATAAAAAATCATCCAAATGGCCGAGCAGCTTGGTTGGATGTGATGAAGAAAAATGATCGTCAAGATCTAATTGAACGAGCAGATTTGGTTGTTTCTCTTTTGCCTGCTCACTTACATATCGAAGTTGCCCACGATTGTATTCGTCTTAAAAAACACCTGATTACCGCTTCCTATGTTTCAAAAGAAATGTACAGTTTAGGGGATGAAGCGCGCAACCGAGAACTGATCTTTATGGGAGAGATGGGACTCGATCCAGGGATTGACCATATGTCTGCGATGGAAAAAATAGATGAGATCAAAGAAATGGGTGGAGAGTTGGTCAGCTTTAAATCCTACACCGGAGGCTTGATCGCTCCAGAAAATGATACCAATCCTTGGCATTATAAATTTACTTGGAATCCTCGCAACGTAGTACTCGCTGGACAAGGAACCGCTCAATATCTGGAGGAAGGGAAATATAAATACATTCCTTATAGCCGACTTTTCTCTGATCATTGGAAGGTAGACATTGAAGGAATGGGACCGTATGAAATGTATGCAAATCGTGATTCTTTACTTTACCGAAAAACTTATGGATTAGATAAAATTCCTACCTTGATTCGAGGTACCCTTCGGAATGTTGGTTTTTGTGATGCTTGGAATGCATTGGTCAAGATCGGTTTGACAGATAGTACTTTTCCAATTTTAGAATCAGATAATCTTACCTACTTAGGATTGATGGAAGCGTATCTTGGTTCTGCACCTCGGACAGGAAGCGTAAAAGAAGGAATCGCGGAATTCCTCGGAGAAAAGCCAGATTCTGATGTTATGAAAAAATTAGAATGGTTAGGTCTTTTTAGAAAAACTAAAATTAGATTGCAAGGAGCAACGCCAGCTTTAATTTTAGAAGATATTCTATTGAAAAAATGGAAACTGGCGAAAGGGGATAAAGACATGATCATTATGCAGCATGAATTTGAATATAAATTAAAAGGTAAAAACAAAAAACTGATTTCTACCTTGGTCATGAAAGGACAGGATGAATACCACACCGCTATGTCTCGTTTAGTAGGTGTTCCCCTGGGCATTTTTGTCAAAGAGGTGATGCTCGGAAATATTACTCAAACAGGTGTAAATATCCCCGTTGTAAAACAAGTTTATCAACCAGTCTTAGAAGAGCTGAAAGAATATGGAGTGGTATTCCGTGAAAAATTGATCGACCTGGATTAAGGTTTTTAAACAACTTCTTTTTATATCAATGGTTCGGTAATTTTTAATTGGGAGATGAGTGCATTAAAAGTTTGGCTAGTTAGCCTGTTTGCTGGTTAGCTAGTTGGCTTTCTTCATTCGTAAAATACGTTAAAGGAAAGCTAACCAGCTAACAGGCAAAAATGCTCACCAATTGATAAAAAATATTGATTTCTCAAAAGTTACCGCACTATTATTATATTAACCCTTAAAAAAAATAGACAATGAAATATATTTTATCACTTGATCAAGGAACCACGAGTTCGCGCGCCATCGTTTTCAATAAAGCGGCAGAAATAAAATCTGTTGCTCAAGAAGAATTTACACAGTTCTTTCCAGAACCGGGTTGGGTAGAACACGATGCCATGGAAATCTGGAATAGTCAACTCAAAGTAGCTAAACAGGCGATTAGAAATTTTAAAATCAAATCCAACGATATCGCAGCCATCGGTATTACCAACCAAAGAGAAACCACTTTGATTTGGGACAAAAAAACTGGACTACCTATCCATCCTGCCATCGTATGGCAAGATCGACGAACCGCCAAAATTTGTGATCAACTAAAAAAGAAAGGTCTAACCAATTATGTTCGAAAAAATACCGGACTGGTAATCGATGCTTATTTTTCAGGTACTAAAATTAAGTGGATTCTTGATAATGTAAAAGGTGCTCGAAAGCGCGCTCAAAATGGAGAACTTTTATTTGGTACGATTGATTCTTGGTTGGTCTATAAATTAACGGGTGGTAAAGTTCATATCACCGATTATTCGAACGCTTCTCGTACCATGATTTATAATATTAAAAATCTGGAATGGGATAAAAAATTATTAAAAGCCCTCGACATTCCAGAGGCAATCTTGCCGGAAGTAAAAGACTCCAGTAAAATATACGGTCACACCGATCCTAAATTATTCGGTACCGAAATTCCTATTGCGGGAATTGCAGGAGATCAGCAAGCAGCACTTTTTGGTCAAGCTTGTTATAAAAAAGGAATGGCCAAAAACACCTATGGTACTGGCTGCTTTATGTTGATGAATACGGGTACCGAAATGGTGACTTCTAAAGCAGGTCTTTTGACTACCATCGCTTGGGGACTGAACGGAAAAGTAACCTATGCATTAGAAGGTTCTGTCTTTATCGCCGGAGCTGCAATCCAATGGTTGAGAGATGGCTTAAAAATAATTGACGAAAGTCCTGATTCAGAATTTTATGCTATGAAAGTAGAGGACACCGAAGGTGTTTATGTAGTTCCAGCCTTCGCTGGTCTAGGCGCTCCATACTGGGATATGTATGCCCGAGGTGCCATCTTCGGACTGACTCGTGGTACCAACAAAGCGCATCTCGTTCGTGCTACCTTAGAATCTCTTGCTTACCAAACTCGTGACGTACTCGATGCGATGAAAAAAGATTCCAAAGTAAACTTGACTACTCTACGGGTAGATGGAGGCGCTTCCGCCAATGATCTGCTTATGCATTTTCAAGCAGATATTTTAGGCACCACCGTTCAACGTCCAGAAATCATCGAGACAACCGCTTTAGGTGCTGCTTACCTCGCTGGCCTCGCCGTAGGATACTGGAAAAAAGGAGAGATCAGCAAAAACTGGAAAATTGACGAAGAGTTTAAACCCGAAATGGAACAGAAGGAACGAACTAAACTTTACAAAGGATGGCAAGATGCGGTGAGAAGAACTATGAGTTAAAAAGTAATTAATAATTTTTTAATGAAGAATTAATAATGTATTTCAATCATGGTTTTTATAAATAGATGAGAAAACTAATCTCATTAAAAATTCTACAATAAAGAGATTTACATTAAAAAAAGATATACACGATCGATTGTCTTTCGAACTAATTTCAGAACAGGTCCTGCACGACAAAAACACGATGAAAGTGTCTGCGCGACAAAAATACGATAGCAGATATACAAGATGAAAGTGTCTCCGCGCCTCTGCGCGACAAAAATACGATAGCAGATATACAAGATGGCAGTGTCTCCGCGTCTCTGCGCGACAAAAATACGATAACAGATATACACGATAACAGTGTCTCCGCGCCTCTGCGCGACAAAAATACGATAACAGATATACACGATGGCAGTGTCTCTGCGTCTTTGCGCGACAAAAATACGATAACAGATATACACGATAACAGTGTCTCTGCGTCTTTGCGCGACAAAAATACGATAACAGATATACACGATAACAGTATCTCTGCGTCTTTGCGCGACAAAAATACGATAACAGATATACACGATAACAGTATCTTCCGAATCAAGTCTGGAACAAGTTCTGCGAGAAAAAAAGGTAAAAGAAACACAATAAAAATATAAACAAATCAAGGTCTTTGGGGTTCTAAAAGAAGGTAAACTAAAAACAAACCCAAGAATTCAACGACTCAATAAACAAACATGCTAAAAACAATAACGGTCAAAGAATGGGTTTCCGCAAAAGACCCTGATCGGAAGTTACTAGATGTTCGAACTCCCGCTGAATTCGAAAAAGGTCATATCCCTGGCGCGATCTCATTTCCATTATTTTCAAACCAAGAACGAGTCAAAGTAGGAACCTTGTACAAACAAGTAAGCCCAGAATCTGCACTTCTACGAGGTTTAGATTTTGTAGGTCCCAAGATGTCTGGTTTTATAAAATGGGCCAAGAAAATTTCTCCAGAAAAAAAAGTTTGTTTGCATTGTTGGCGAGGAGGAAAGAGAAGTGGAAGTCTAAGTTGGTTATTATCAATGGCAGGTTTCGATGTGCAAATAATCACCGGAGGATATAAAGCCTATCGACGATTTCATCGACAAAAAGTAGCGGAACATTCCTATCAATTTTATGTCTTAGGTGGAAGAACCGGATGTGGGAAAACCGCTATTTTAAAAGCTATTGCAAACCAAGAACAAATGATCGACTTGGAAGGATTAGCGCACCATAAAGGCTCTGCCTTCGGAGGATTAGGAGAATCACCACAACCCTCCGTCGAACAATTTGAAAATGACCTTTTTAATAACCTAAATAAGCAAGACCTCACAAAACGAATTTGGCTCGAAAACGAATCTAAAAGCATCGGGCGTGTATCTATTCCCGAAGAATTTTGGACAAAAATGAAGGCCGCACCTCTTATCAATGTTGAACGCAGCTTCGACGAAAGAGTAAAAATCCTCGTAGATGTCTACGCCGATTATAATCCAGAGGAATTAAAAAAATCATTTGTGAAAATTACCAAAAGACTGGGAGGACAACATGTCAAAACAGCCGTAGAAGCCCTAGATAAACATGATTTTTCTACCGCAGCTGCCATTGCATTACGATATTATGACAAAGCCTACCAATACATGCTAGACAATAACGCCAGCCCAGATATTGTAATCTTAGACGTAGAAGGCCTAACCGCAAAAGAAGCTGCAAAAAAAGTTTTAGCATTAGCGGAAAGTAATCAATAAAAAACAAGCTAAAAGCTTTACACCCTAGAAGGTCTTCAAAGACAAGTTCGGAACAGGTGCTGCGTCTCTACTTTCTCCCGAAACAAGTTCTGGACAAGTTATGCGAGAAACACACTTTTTAGATCAACCTCAAAAATTAAACGATCAAACAAATAAACGATTCAACACTTCAACCATGAAATACAAACTAACAGAATATTCCCACGGCGCCGGATGCGGTTGTAAAATAGCCCCAAAAGTCCTCGATGAAATATTAAAAACAGAAGGAGTAAAACAAACCTTCCCTAATTTACTAGTAGGAAATCACGAACGAGATGATGCCGCGGTTTTTGATCTAGGCGATGGGACCGCAGTAGTAAGTACAACGGACTTTTTTATGCCAATAGTAGATGATGCTCATGACTTCGGGCGGATTGCTTCGGTCAATGCCATCAGTGATATCTATGCGATGGGAGGAACTCCGTTGGTGGCCATTGCGATCTTAGGTTGGCCGATTGATAAGATACCAGCAGCAGTAGCGAATCGTGTTATCGAAGGCAGTCGAGCTGCTTGTGCGGAAGCAGGTATTGCATTAGCAGGTGGTCATAGTATTGATAGCCCAGAACCAATTTTTGGCTTAGCTGTCACCGGGAAAGTAGCCATCAAAAATCTAAAGAAGAATGGTGGGGCCACTAAATCTTGTCAGTTGTTTTTGACTAAAGGACTAGGAGTAGGAATCTTATCAACTGCCCAGAAAAAGAAAATTCTATTACCTGAACATACTACGATGGGAAGAGATAGTATGGTAAAATTAAATAAAATAGGTGAAGTGTTTGCAAAAGAATCAGCAGTGAAGGCGATGACAGATGTGACAGGTTTTGGATTGATGGGACACCTAACTGAAATGTGTGCCGCCAGTAATTTAACCGCTGTAGTGGAGTTTAATAAAGTACCGTATTTGGACCGTAAAGTAATAGATTATTATATTGAAAAAGGAAGTATTCCAGGTGGAACCAAAAGGAATTTTGCCAGCTACGGGCATAAATTGGCTCCACTTACAAATTATCAACGAAGTATTCTTTGTGATCCGCAAACGAGCGGAGGATTGTTAGTTGCCGTAGAAGGAGTGCAAGTAGAAGATTTTTTAAATACGGCTAAAACACATGGCTTTGATTTACAACCCATAGGGAAGTTCGAACCGCAAGGCGAGCATCTCGTAAGAGTTGTTTAAAAAATAAAATTAAATAGGAAAAATGGGTCTGTCCACAGTCGGACATTTTTATGCTTTTTTTCCTTTTTAGGCGAATGAATGAATTAATTCGAATAATCTAATGAACATTGTCAACTGCTCCATGTTATAGAAACCTTGATGTAATGATCATCAAACAGAAAATTTTTAACAAATAAAAATTAAGATAGAAATTATGCAGTTAATAGAAGATTTAAAATGGCGTTATGCTACTAAAAAATATGATGCTACCAAGAAAGTATCTGAAGAAAAAATAGCTCAACTTAAAGAAGCAATCGCATTAGCGGCTTCCTCTTGGGGTTTACAATTATATAGAATTATGGATATCAAGAATCCAGCTATTCGAGAATCCTTAAAGCCGCATTCATGGGGACAAACTCAAATCACGGATGCATCCCATTTATTTGTCTTTTGTAGCCATACTACCGTCTCTGATCAAGATACAGATGACTATTTAGCACTAAAATCCAAAGTGCAAGGAATGAGTGTAGATGACCTCAAAGGTTATGGAGATTTTATGAAAATGAAAATCAACGAAAAGACGCCAGAACAGATCGTTCCTTGGACCGAAAAGCAAACCTATATCGCACTAGGTAATGCCTTAGCTGCGGCCGCTGCTTTAAAAATTGACTCAACACCCATAGAAGGATTTGAGGCTGAAAAGTACAACGAAATCTTAGGCTTGACAGAAAAAGGCTTAACCGCAAGCGTTGTCTTGGCCATTGGTTACCGCCATGAAGAAGATGCCACAAAGGATCAACCGAAAGTAAGAAAATCAATTGATACGCTTTTTGAAAGCTACTAAAAGGATACTATTCTTTTAATATTGATCTAATGAATAAAGGCAGGTAGGAACTCAAAAGGTTTTATCTGCCTTTTTCTATTTTTGAAATCAAGTTCAACTTTTCCCTTATTACGAGAAAAATAGCCTAACAACCTGCCACTTTCTTTAAATTATAGCTGGAATTCAGATATCCAAAAACCCCCTCATTAAAACATCTGCACATTCACCAATCTACTAATCAAAAAATCCACAAATCTCCTTTGGCGGTAAGCGACAGATAATGTATATTTACCAAAACCTTGATTTAGACAAGTTCTAAGATAAACCGAACTATGATTAAAGATTTATTCAATAAAGTATTGAATGCTCAGATTGAACCCATTTCTGGGTATGATGCAGCATTTATCTACTCGGAGACCCCTAAAAGTCCGATGCATATTGCCTCACTGACAGTAGTAGAAGGATCATTGGATTATGAGGAATTTAAAGCGGGAATAGCCAATAAATTACACCTAATGGAGCGATTTCGACAACGACTCGTCAACGTTCCTTTCAATGTCGATTATCCTTTTTGGGCCGATGATCCGAATTTTGATATTGATCTTCACGTTCAGCATATTCGATTACCCGAACCAGGGGATTGGAAAACCCTTAGAAAGTTGACGGCTTCTATTTTTAGTACACCCTTAGATTTACGTCGTCCGTTGTGGTCGATTCATTTTATAGAAGGAATTACCAATATTGATCAAGTTCCTAAAAATTCGGTGGCAATCCTCGCTAAAGTTCACCACGTAATGATTGACGGGATGTCCGGTGTTGGAGTGATGGGTTTACTATTTAGCTTTACCCCAGAAACAAAACAATATGAAGACGAGAAACCTGTACCGTTTCAGCCACAACCTTTACCAAATGATATTACCTTATTGGCTAAAAGTTATATGGGCTTTTTAAAAAATCCACTTCGAGTACCTCGGATTGCTGGTAAGGCGATGTTTAATATTATGAAAAGTCGAGCGGCCAAGAAAATGATGCTAGGTAACGAAACCCTCAATCCTGCTTACCCTGTTCCACATACTATTTTTAATGGTCATATTTCTCCAAAAAGACTTTGGGGAACTGCGATCATCTCATTGGATCGAGTGAAGGTTTTAAAGAAGACCATGGAGGTGACAATTAACGATATCTTCTTGGCCATTTGTTCTGGAGCAATTAGAAAATATTTATTAGAAAAAGATAAACTACCTAGTCAACCATTGGTGGCCAACGTACCAGTTTCGGTTCGTTCAAAAGAAGCGGCGAATGATCTTAATAATCAGATTTCCAATATGATGATTCCGATCGCTACACATGTAGAAGATCCGATCGAACGATTAGAAACCATTCAAGAGCAAACCATTCAAGGGAAAATGCGACACAAAGCGCTTGGTGCAAATACGTTGGCAGAAATGGCCAATGCCGTTCCTTTCGGATTAGCGAATCTGGCAGCAGGAGTGTATTCTAGATATAATCTTAATGAGTTGCACCGACCTCCTTTTAATGTTACAATCTCAAATGTTCCTGGTCCACAAATTCCACTTTATCTTAATGGAAGGAAAGTAGACTCTATTTTTGGATTGACTCCGGTGGTGGATGGATTTGGATTAATTATCGCAATTTTTTCTTATAATGGGAAAATTAGTATTACTGCTACTTCTGATGTAAAAACAATGCCGGATATTGATGTCTTTGCACGATACCTGCGAGAATCAGCAAATGATTTGGAGTCCGTGATTTTGGAGCGAGGGAAAGTGAAAAAAGCGGTGGCCAAAAAAGTACATCGTACGCATTCCTTTTTTAATAAAATCAAAAAGCATTTTAAAGATCATCCTCGGCTAACCAAAAAGATTAGAGGGGTTTATCAAATGGAAGTTAAGTATCCTGAAAAGATAGAAACTTGGCAGTTGGATTTACGGGAGCAACCTGCGAAAATTTCTAAACGGCCAGTGAAAAATTTCCAAGCCAAACTTTTTATAGATGCCAAGCATTTGACGCGACTCGTAAAAGGAGGACTCTCTTGGGATGAAACCCAAGTACAAGGACGGATTAAATTGGAAGGTAGTACCAGTCGCAAAGAAATATTATTGACGTTATTAAATAAAATAACCAAATAAATGGAAAAGTCTTTGAGTTTTACTTTTGCTGCTCGAGATGGTAAAGATATTTTTTATACGCATTGGCCAATTGCCAAAGATGAAAAATTACGAGGTGTGGTACAGATCGCTCACGGATTAGGCGAGCATATCGGGCGCTATGATGAAGTTGCATTACTGCTAAATAGGGCAGGATTTGCTGTTTATGGAAATGATCATCGGGGTCATGGACGTACAGCAGATGATGGAAAATCCTTAGGAACCTATCTTGGTAAAAGTTTATGGAATGATGCGATTGAGGATATGCACGAAATGACGAAATTGGTTAAAACGGAATATCCAGATGCACCTTTCATTTTAATAGGACATAGTTTAGGATCACTTTTAAGTCGTGGATATATTGCTCGTTATGGTTCGGAAGTGGATGCCGTCATTATTTCAGGTACTGCTGGTTATATAAAAGTGTTGGGGCCAGTTGGAGTAGGTATTACCAATTTACTAGTTCGTTTTCGAGGATCATCGTCTAAGAGTCCATTCATTGAGTCTTTCTTTTTTGATCAATTTAATAGAAAATTTAAACCCAACCGAACGAAATTAGATTGGCTTTCTCGGGATGAATATGAAGTAGATAAATTTGATAAAGATCCATTGCGTTCTGATAAATTTCATATTGGAATATTACAAGGTGCTGCGATGGCTGGGAAAATGGCCAACGCCACAGAGACCCTTAAAAAGACGCCGAAAGATTTACCGATGTATATTTTTTCTGGTGATGAAGATCCAGTAGGCGAGATGGGCGCAGGTGTAAAGCGCGTTTATAAAGATTATAAAAAGATAGGAATGGAAAATCTGACCCTGAAATTATATCCGGGCGGTCGACACGAAATGTTTAATGAAACGAATCGAAAAGAAGTGTTCACGGATATGATGGATTGGATTAATAAAATAATTGCATGATAAAAAAAGAGAGGTTATACAGATATTTTGTGGAGCTGATTTTTGCAATTACGCAAGAAGCAAAAAAGATCGATGAAGATGCGATTGAGGAGATTTTTATAAAAGTAAAAAAACATCCTTGGGGGCATATGCTAGACTTTAGAAAATCCTATGGTCGAGATAGTGGCAAGGAGGTAGAATACCGTTTTAGAAAATTATTGGCAGCTTGCGAAAATAAAGGCGCGAATCGAGAATATGAATTTTTAGTTCAGATCTTAGATCAAGTCGCCAATGCGGTTAAGACGCCAAAGAAACATAAAGAAAAAGCCAATCTAGTTGTTAAACAATTTAGATTAGCGATCTTATTGATCAATGCGCAAGAATCAGAACCACCGGGCGTGATGAATTTTATCTTAGAAGGACGATCAGTTTTCGAGTGGGGTTCTATGTTTTTTTTACAAAGTTTTTTACCTAAAAGAATAGATGGAAAAGAGAGTCCTGTTTTATTATTGCCACCATTGTTTGGAACTGATTTTTCTACTCGATTTATTAGAACGTTTTTAAAAAAACAAAACTTCCATGCCTATAAATGGAAATTAGGCATCAACTTAATTCGAGCGTATTATTTGCCACAATTAGAAAATAGACTAGTAACCTTATATGAAAAACACGGAGAGAAAGTAAGCCTCGTGGGATGGAGTGGAGGAGGAATGCTCGCAAAAATAGTTGCGAATCGTCACCCAGAAAAAGTCGCACATCTAGTGACAATCGGCTCTCCAGTTTGGGGAATCGATGGCTTACAAACCTATATTAAAGGACTCTATGAGTTTCTACGTGGTCAACCACTTTCCGAAAGAAATGAAGATTTTAATGCAGAGATCGATGCGGTTCCTAAAGTTCCAATCACTTGTATTTATACCAAAACCGATGGCGTCGTTCCTTGGAAAAATTGTCTAGAATCAGAAAGCCTGCGGCCCGATGTACAAAATATTGAAGTCTATGGATCTCATAGTGGATTAGGTGCAAATCCTGCGGTGCTGATGGTCGTAGCTTATGCCTTGTCTCAAAGACTAGAAGGAAAAAAGGTGGACAAATTGCCACCCAATATCGAAAAAATGATGTTCCCTCTTTTTTGGCAACAGAAAATGGCGCAATTTAAAAAACGGTAAAAAGTATTTTATTATGACCACAGCACCGATGCCGAATTTGATTCGGTAATCATAAAGAAAATAAAGTTTTTCCATAGTAAAAACGCTTTGTGTCTTTGTGTCTTCCGAATCAAGTTCGGAACAGGTTTGTGGCAATAAATTTTGTCCTATATTTAGCGATAAGCACTAACTAACAACCAAGAGAAAGCCAAAATAATATCCAAAAAAGATGCAAGAAATAATAAAACATCCTAAGTTTCAAACGACACTCAAAGCCATCGCAAAAGCGGAGAGCAGAAGTTTTACAGACGTTGAACAACACGCCATCAAATGCCTGGGAGAACTTCATACGCAGCAACATCCGGTTTCCAACTTTCTATCTATCCAAGCATTTCAATATCTGATTTCTCGTGCTTACGCCGATAAAATTGATGTGGACGAAAAAGGGATTAAAAAATTGATGAAGCTGATTCGAAAGCATCCAGTGGCTTTTATCATGACCCATAAAACCTATCTGGACACGCTGGTGCTTGTGACAACATTAGCTCGTTATGGAATGCCAATTCCTTTTATGTTTGCTGGAGATAATATGGCGTTTCCGATTATGAAGCAGGTCGGAAAATATAGCGGGATGATTTTTATCCGTCGAAACTTTAAAGAGGACGCCGTTTATAAAGCAACTTTGCGACATTTTATTACCACGCTGATTGATAGTGGACAACATTTTACTTGGAATATCGAAGGTACGCGTTCTCGGACTGGAAAATTGGTTTGGCCTAAAATGGGTATTCTAAAATATATCATGGATGGTGAAAAAGACAGTAACCGAGAATTTAAATACATTCCAGTATCTATTGTCTACGATCTGATTCCGGATGTAAAAGAGATGACCGAACAAGCCAAAGGGAAAAATAAAAAAGGAGAAAACGTCGGCGTTGCCATTAATTATATTAAAAAATTAGGAGATCAATTTGGTCGTGCGGCTATTCGTTTTGGAGATCCGGTAGAGTCGGAAGGGATGCATCAAGCGATCATTCCAAATCAAGAAGCAGAAAGTTATTTAGATAAAAACCGTCTCCCACGTTTTGCTTTTGAGGTGATTCATAGAATTAATATTATTACTCCCGTGACGACCGTTTCTTTGGTTTGTCATATTTTATTAAATCATTTTTCACTACCAAAAAAGAATATTGAATTTCGGGTTGTAAAATTGATGAAGTTCATTGAAAAAAGACGAGAAGACGTACTCCTCGATCGAGGTAAACCAATCGGGAAAAGTATTACCAATGCTTTAAATTTATTACAACGAAGTGGCATTGTCCAAAAAGTAAAATCTGGAATCAAAGCGCAGTATTGTTTGGCGAGAGACGAATATTTACCAGCCAACTATTATGCAAACATGGCTTCTGGTCATCTTTATCAACGCGCTTTTATTGAACTCGCTTTGGTGAAAATTGGTGATGATCATTCTTCTAATAGAATGGTAAATTTCTGGAAAGAGATCATGTACCTAAGGGATACTTTTAAATTTGAATTTTTCTATTCTAATAAATCCAGTTTTAGTGATGAAATAGAAGAAGAACTTCATCAGTTCGACCCACAGTGGCGGAAGGTGCTAAAAAATCCAAAAGGAAATGTTCGTAAATTATTAGAACGACAAACCTTCTTTGTTGCTGAATCTGTTTTGCTTAATTATCTAGAAGCTTATAAAGTCGTATGTCGAACTTTATTAGAATGGAATCCAGAGGAACCATTTACAGATAGTGAATTTGTAGAAGCTTGTTTATTTAAAGGGCGAGACCTTCATTGGCAAGGACATATTCGAAGACTAGATAGTGTCACTCGTCCGTTTGTTACCAATGGATTGCGACTAGCGCGTAATTACCAATTAGTTCCAGAAGGCAAAAATCGTAAAACGGAAGAACTTGATAAATGGCAAGAAGAATTGATGGCCATGAGTAGTCGTCTGGCTCAATTACAAAAATTAGAAGGCCTGATTGATCGAGAAATCGAGCATACCATCCCATTAGAAATGGAAGTGGTTCCTGGTTCTGATTTAACCTTGGTCACAGACGAAGTAACCCAATCTGAAAAAGGAAAACATATCGCAGTTTTCTTTGATTTAGATCGAACACTGATCAATGATTTCTCTGCTAAACGATTTTTACGTTCTCGAATATTATCAAAAAAATTAACTGCCAGAGAAGTTATTTCTCATGTAGCAGTCTTGATGATTTATGCGTCTGGAAGTCGAGATTACGCGAATTTCACCCGGCTGTCTGTTCAAGGATTGAAGGGAATGAAAGAAGAAGAATTTTTAAATCTTGGAGAAGAAGTTTATACTAAATATTTGGCAGCAGCTATCTATCCCGAAGCACGAGCTTTGGTGGCTTCGCATTTTGCGCAAGGACATAAAGTGGTGATTGTTTCAGCAGCAACGCCTTATCAAGTAGCGCCTGTAGCGAGAGACTTGGGCGTAGATGATATTTTCTGTACGACCTTGGTGGTCGAAGATGGAAAGTTCACTGGAGAAGTGGAGGAGATGTGTTGGAATGAAGGAAAAGCCAGAGCTGCAAAAACTTTTGCTGCAAAACACGATATTGATTTATCTAAATCCTATTTCTATACCGATAGTTTTGAAGACTATCCGTTGTTGGAAATTGTCGGAAAACCACAAGCCGTCAATCCTGACAAACCATTAGCGCAAATTGCTTTTGAAAATAATTGGCCGATTCACCGATTTGAAGAACCATTAGGTATGCCATTGATCAATACCTTGCGAACAGGTCTTGCAGTGGGAAGTATTTATCCTTCGATTTTAAAAGGATTATCTACTGGTGTTTTCCATTTGTCACAGCGAAAAGGGATCAACGCAACTTATGCGACCATGGGTGATTTAGGCTGTCGAATGGCTGCGCTAGATTTAGTAATCAAAGGCAAAGAAAATTTAGAAACTGCGCGACCAGCGGTCTTCTGTTTTAATCACCAAAGTAATGCCGACATGTTTATTTTGATGAAATTATTAAGACATGATTTTACGGCAATTGCAAAAAAAGAATTAGCCGTACCTCCATTCGGTCCGATCCTTAAACATCTTGGAGTCGTCTTCGTAGATCGAGGGGACCGTGCAAAAGCCATCGAAGCAATGAAGCCTGCGGTGGAGTCTTTAAAGAATGGAGTTTCGATTGCTGTGGCCCCAGAAGGAACACGTAGTCGTACTACTAAATTAGGTCCATTTAAAAAAGGTCCTTTCCATTTAGCGATGCAGGCGGGTGTACCGATTGTTCCGATTGTGATCAAAAATGCGCATCATGCACTTCCTAAGGGGAGTAGTTTAGTAAGACCGACAACAATCGAAGTGGTTGTGTTGGATCCGATTGATCTTTCAGGTTGGAAACGAAAAAATTTAAACAAGCATATTGATAAAGTTAGAAATATGTTTCTTCACGAACTTGACCAAAATGAATAAATTATGCAGCAGTTAAAGGTAGGATTATTAGGAGGTGGTTCTTGGGGAACAACCGTTGCCTCGTTGACCGCTCGGAATTGTCCGACGACGATTTGGGCGCGAAACCAGCAAACGGTAGACGAGATTAATCAAAAACATCGGAACGAAAAATACCTTCCCGGTGCTTTGCTGCCGACTACTTTAACCGCTTCGAGTACCATTGAAGAAACGGTCAAAAATGCGGACGTAGTAGTGATGGGAATTCCCGCTCAGCATTTTAGAAGTGTTTTGCAAAAAGCGCGGCCACATATCCGACCTTGGGTGCCAATTATTAGTTTGGCCAAAGGCTTGGAAATTGATACCAAAATGCGGATGACGGAAGTAATCGAAGCTGAAATGCCTGGACACCCAGCGGGTGTTTTGACCGGACCAAATTTAGCAAAAGAAATTGCGGCAGGTCAAGCGGCAGCAAGTGTGATCGCGATGGTAGATGATACGATTGCTGCAAGGTTACAAACTATTTTTAGCACTGGATTATTTAGAGTGTATACGAATGAAGATGTCGTCGGTTGTGAATTAGGTGGTGCACTCAAAAATATTATCGCCATTGCTACCGGAATGGGTGATGGTGCAGATGCAGGTGACAATACACGTGCGGCGATCATTACCCGAGGACTGGCAGAGCTTACTCGATTGGGTGTTGCGATGGGTGGACAACCACAGACCTTTGCAGGACTCGCTGGGATGGGAGATTTAGTCGCCACTTGTAGTAGTACCAAAAGTCGAAATCGTTATGTCGGGTTTAATTTAGGACGTGGTCGAAAAATAGAAGATATTATTTCTGAAATGGCCGAGGTGGCCGAAGGAGTAAAAACTGTTAAGGTCGTGATGGAGTTAGCACAAGCATACAATATTGACATGCCCATCGCTTCTGAAGTTTATAAAGTATTATATGAAGGCGGCTCAGCACAAACGGCTTTTAGAGGATTATTGCGGAGAGATGTAGGATCAGAGGCCGAACCGGGGTAGGGTTTATGATATTACGTTTACTAAACTTTTAAAGTTTAGTAAACGTAATATCATAAACGTAAAAACGTAAAAATCACCAAAACCAAAATCCCTTCCATTTTGTTTAAGTACTAAATTTATCCATGCAATCAGAAGATACTAATGAAATAGGAGCCGTTAAACAACCTTCTATTTTTCTTTTTATGATCGAGTTTGTCCGTTCGTGGGTGGAACGTATTCAGTCTTGGTCCTTTCGTAGAAATTATGTTCCCCAGCGTTTAGGAGACGGACATCCGGTCCTGGTGATTCCAGGAATAATTGCGCATGATATTCAAATGGAACCTTTGCGTCGGATGTTGGATAGATTAGGATATACGACCTACGCTTGGGAAATGGGATTTAATCTTGCGGATTTAGAAGAAATCGACATTTTAGAAAAAAAAATCGTAAAATTGTATAACGAGACGGGACGAAAAGTCTCGGTTATTGGTTGGAGTTTAGGAGGGATTTATGCTAGAGATTTAGCGCGCCGTCATCCAGATAAAATTAGACAGATATTTACCCTTGGATCTCCTTTTCGAGGTATTACAAAACCTACCAGAGCAAGTTGGGTGGTTCATGTCTTAAAGGGTGATTTAGAAGATCTGATTGATCTGGAATGGATCAAAGAACTCGAAAATCCAACCAAAATATTAACCACCTCCATCTATAGCAAAACGGACGGCGTATTGCCTTGGCCGTATTGCTTCGATAAAATAGAAGATGCTTTACATCGCAACCGAGCGGTCAATAGTAGTCATTTAGGATTTCCACATAATCGGGAAGCACTGAAAATTATTGTGGATTATTTACCGGATGGAAATTAGGAGGTGTTGAAGGGTTGAATTGTTGAAAACGTAGAAACAAGGCATGCCTTGTTTCTACGTTTTCAACCGAACGTTTTCAACCGAACGTTTTCAACCGAACGTTTTCAACCGAACGTTTTTCATTCACGTCTACTTTTATGTTAATTAAAAATAAATTTATTTAAAAAAATATTAAATCATACATTATGCGTTCTTTTCTTATTCTATGTTTTTCAATTTTAATGATTGTTGGGACTGCTTGTTCTGATGATAAATCTAGTGGTAAAAAACCACGTACAGCAAAAGCTGATCCTAGTTCTTATAATCGAACAGCTCCAAAGGATGACAAGAAGGAAGAAGTTCCTGCGGAAGAAGTACGGACGGTTCCACCAGAGCAATTAAAAAAGGCAAAAGAAATTTTAGCGGCTGCCACTGCCGATCAAATTGCGGAGGTCGATGCAAAAGGAAAATATAAAATGTTCTGCGCCGCTTGTCATGGTTTTGATGGTGCATTGGGGGTGAACGGTGCAAAAGATTTGAGCGCTTCTAAATTAGCGATCGAAGAAAGCGTAGCACAAGTGTATTTTGGAAAAGGATTGATGACGCCATTTAAAGGGTTATTAAAAGATCATGAAATTGTGGCGGTTTCAAAATATATTGAAGAAGAACTACGGGAATAAAACCCTTTTTAATTGAGGTTTCGACAATGTTCATACAATAACTAATTTTATTGTATGAACATTGTTTGTTTAGAATAAAAGGTCACTTTGTAGCCAAGTGAGCAATTCTTAAACAACCTCGTTTAAAATATGATAAATAGTAGCGTAGTACTATGTTTTTTTTCGGAAAATTCCATAACTTTTAATTTTTAGGTCTATCTTGTTTCAGCAATTGAAAAGGACGTTAAGACATATTAATGGGAGGCTTCTATTGTTGAATTTTTAATTGCCTAATTGCTTTTCATACCAATTAAATTGCAGGTTGAAATCTAAAAAGACGATTGTAACTTAATAGGCTTTAAATCGTAATTTTATTATACAAATTAATCAAGGATAATGAAGTTGTTTAATAATTCCAAAAGCAGCCGAGAGTTAGAGAAAATTATTCAGATTTAGCCTCTTTTTTGAGTGAATAGCCGCGCTATTGACGAAAAAAAAGGCGACGAGATGAAGAATTTTATCAGCTCGTAGGCAATTTGGGAGTTTTTAAACAACTTCAATATTAAAATTCAAAAAAATATGCTTTCAAAAAAGATATTTATTAGTGTGCTTTTTTCAATAAGTATTTGTTGTGGCCTTTACTTCTTCTTCTCCAATGTTAATACTTCCAACAATCATCCAGCCCCAACCAGGGGAGAGACAGAAATTTTTGAAGGACAAGAAGAAGGAGGAAATGCTAGAGAAGAATGGCAAAAATTAATTCATAGAGCAGCACCAGATACAGATTGGAAAAAGATTGAAAGTAAGAATCGAAAACAAATCTTTCAGGAGAGAAATGGAAATGCTGCTCAGCTTCGTTCCTCCGAAACCTTTGCCAACGGTCAGCTACAAGGAGATTGGGTAGAATTGGGAAGTAATGATCAAGCAGGAAATTTGACGACCGTTAGGTATGTAAAAGACGAGGATAAAATATATGGTATCTCTGGTGGAGGGACCCTTTGGAAAGCTAACTTGGATGGAACCAGCTGGACTGAATTAAATCGGACTATTGGATTTCGAAATAATATATTAGAAGTCGTTGATGATGGTAGTGGCAATAAAACTATTGTGGCAGCTATTGATAAAGATTTGTATTATTCGTCAGATAATGGTGCAACTTGGACTGCCTCTTCCATGGATATTAATACGGTGCAAAATTGGGGTGAGCCATCTGAATTGGTTTCCTTACCTGATAATTCTTTAGTGTATTTGCGACGTGCATGGGATCCAGATCCATGGGCACCAAGAATGTGGATTTACCGATCTACAGATTTAGGACAAAATTTCACTCGGATTGGAGTACTTGATCCTGTAGGGACTGCCACCGTTAATTCTAGTCATACTCAACTTTGGGTACAAGAAGGTGAATCTATCGTTTATGCATTACATCAAGGTAAAGAATTGTATTCTATAAATGGAGCTACGGTAACGTTAGAGAATTCTAACAATGATTTGCCGATTGAGACTGATTTAGATTTAGATGGAAATGTCAATGGTGGTACGACTACTTTATACGCCTTGATAGATCCGAATATTCTTTATCAATCAATAGATTTAGGAGCCAACTGGAATCAGGTTTCTGCCTTACCAGAAAATCCATGGGGTGTTGGTATTGCAGTATCTCCTAATGATGCTAATTTTGTTGCCTTTGGAGCGGTGGAACTTTTCAATACTACCAATGGAGGAGGAAACTGGTCAAAAGTAAATACATGGGGGTCTTATTATTCAAATTGGGATAATGTTCATGCTGATATTATGGATATTCAATTTTTTGAAAAAACCGATGGAACTGATTTTGTTTTAATTGCTAACCATGGAGGACTTCATATCTCTTATGATAATTTAGCTACGACTACAAACATAGGAACCTCAGGATTAAATATTGGGCAGTTTTATGATGTCCGAACAGATCCTCTAAATTCAAATTATGTTTATGGTGGTACGCAAGATCAAGGACATCAGCGGACTTCTGTTGCCAGTGGAGCAACTAGTGCGGTTAGTTTTGATCAAGTAATTTCAGGCGATTATGGCCATATGGCATTTTCAAGAAATGATCAAAGTTTATGGACGGTTTATCCAGGAGGTTGGACCACCTATTATCACAACCCTCAGACTTCTGGATATAATGCTTCGTTTGACCTAGGTGGAGATCATCCTCCTGTTACGGATTGGATTTTTCCAACTGCAGAGACCACAGATCCTTCGGATAACAAAATTTATATCGCTGGTGGAAATGTGAATGGTGGCACTGGTTCTTATTTAGTAACGCTTTCTGCACAAACTTCTGCACCTTATACTATTTCTGCCACCCAATTTAATTATGATTTTAGAGCTAATTCAAATAGTGGAACAGCTACTATTTCTGCCATAGAAGCTTCCGAGATAGATCCGAATAGTTTATATGTTTCAACGAGTGATGGAACATTTTTTTACTCTAATGATTTAGGAGCCACGTGGAATAAAACTACAAGCTTTGGAGGTCCTACCCAACACTGGTTATATGGCTCTACTATTTTAGCTGCTAAAAATACGACTGATTTAATTTGGTATGGCGGAAGTGGTTATAGCAATCCACCTGTTTATCAATCTACAGATGGTGGTCAAACATTTACAGATGCTAGCAATGGAATGCCCTCTACCTTAGTACATGAAATCGTAGCGAACCCAGACGAGACCCTTTTATTTGCGGCAACGGAAATTGGGCCTTATGTTTATGTGATATCAGAAGAGACTTGGTATCCAATGTTGGGAACGGTAGCTCCTTTACAAACTAATTATTCAGTAGAATATGTAGCCAGTGATAATCTAGTCCGTTTCGGAACTTACGGAAGAGGGATTTGGGATTTTAAGATTACGCTGCAACCTGCTTTACCAGTAGAATTAGCTTCTTTTGAGGTGGAAATTATTGATAATAAAAGTGTTAGGTTGGATTGGATGACTTTGAGTGAAACTAATAATCATTATTTTGAAATACAGAAAAGTGCGGATGGTCGTTCATTTGAAACCATCGAAAAAATAAATGGTCAAGGTACTTCTTCTAACGTAACCGAATATTTTACGATTGATGATAATCCATTGTTAGGGATTAATTATTACCGATTAAATCAAGTTGATTTTGATGGGCAGTCTGAGTACTCTGAAATTCGCTCTGTCAATTTTGAAAATAAAAATGTAGAAATAATAGTTTATCCAAACCCAGTAAATAAAGGAGATGATTTTGAAATACGGAATATCGATGCGTCTATGATCTTAACTGTTTTTGATGGAAACGGAAAAATAATACTTAGTAAAGAATTAAACAATAATTTGATTTCAACAACTGATATGCCAGTAGGAAATTATTTTTTCCAAATTAAAAATATTCAAAATCAAAAAACACTTAAGGTTGGAAAGTTGATTATTCTATAAGATTGTTTGTTTACAAAAAATTTAAGCATGAAAGTTAAAATATTGGCTTTTTTATTATTGATGGCTGTTACGATACTGAGCAGTTTGTCCTGTGGTGATGGATTAGATTGCGGACCCTTTCCTAATTTCTTTAAGTTAACCAATCTAGGGTCGAAACTTTTTGAAGTGGAATATTCTGAAGATAGAAGTAGTATAATTGATTATAATAGAATTACGGAAAATCAAGTTGTTTATGATAAATTTGCTATTGGTATTATCGCAGAAATAGATACCTATGGTTGGAATAATCCGACACAGAATTTTGGATTGATTTCCACTGCTTATGCGTGCACACCGCCTATTCCAGAAAGCGAAGAACAAATTGATAATATCATTATTACTACCAACAAAGATTTTAATTTAAATTATCCACAAGGCAGTGATCTTTCAGAAATATTTGATATCGTAGTTTATGATGAGGCAAATAATTTGAATAATGTCCGATTTGACCTTAATGAATATATTGGAATGAATCCGGTCGTACCTTATCAATCTTATTTAATATTAAAAGAACAACCAGATACTATTACCAGTTTTCAATTTAATGTACAGTTTTATCAGCAGGGAATTGATGTTGATTATTTTGAGTTTACGACGGAAGCTGTGATGGTGGAGTAGATGAAGTATTTTTCTAACTAATTACTTAAGTCCATAAAATAGACTAATTTTGAAATAATTTTAAATTGGAATAGATTAATAATCGATTTAATCTTATTTTAAAATATATTATTTAGTGTTTTTTTACTATATAGGCACATAGAAAAATCGCGGTGAAAAATCGCAATAGATGGGCGCGAAAAAAGGGCCTATGTGCCTATGTGTTAAAAAAATACGCTTAAAGTTTTATTATTCCACGAAACTCCGCACATCAATAAATCCGCACATCAACACAATGCTTTTCCAACGAACCACCCTCAACTGTCAAGGACAACTGGTCGATCTTTCCCGACCAAAAATCATGGGAATTCTCAATATCACCCCCGATTCCTTTTTTGATGGTGGTCGCTATCAAACCGAAAAAGCACTTCTTACTCAAGTAGAAAAAATGCTATCAGAAGGAGCGGATATCATTGATATTGGTGGTATGTCTTCGAGACCGGGAGCGAAGCTGATTCCGATAGAAGAAGAACTGAATCGCGTGTTGCCTGCTATCAAAGCCATTCTAAAAGAACATCCAAAAACGATCATTTCAATCGACACTGTTCGTTCAGAAGTTGCTCGTCAGACCATTGGAGTAGGAGCTTCGATTATCAATGATATTTCTGCCGGAACGATTGATTCGGAGATGTTTAAAACAGTAGGAGAAATTAATTGCCCTTATATTCTGATGCATATCCAAGGTGTTCCAGAAAATATGCAAAAGTCGGTGAACTACGATGGTCATGTGGTCACCACCGTAATGGATTTTCTAATTGAAAAAATGGGAGAATTAAGAGCCTTAGAAGTAAAAGATATTGTGATCGATCCAGGATTTGGATTTGGTAAAACGATAGATCATAATTATGAACTGCTCAAAAATTTATCTTCTTTTCGGATTTTAGAAGCACCAATTTTAGTCGGTCTTTCTCGTAAATCTATGATTCATAAATTTTTAAAAGTTACACCAGAAACAGCCCTGAATGGTACGACGGCCCTACATTTTGCCGCTCTAGAAAATGACGCAAAAATCCTTCGAGTACACGATGTCCGAGAAGCCAAAGAAACATTGATGCTTTGGGAGAAGTTGAAAGATACTCCAATGTTATAACTTAATTTACAAGGTTGCCGTTATAGATAAATCATGTCAAAGCGAAATATTCCCATTCCCATTCCCATTCCCATTCCCATTCCCATTCCCATTCTAATTCCCATTCCCATTCCCATTCCCATTCCCATTCCCATTCTAATTCCTAACCGCCCTCAATAATTTCCCCGCCGCCGCCAGCGTCTCCTCTTTTTTTGCAAAACAAAAACGCACGACTTTTTCATCTCGACCATTACTATAAAAAGCAGAAACAGGAATGACCGCCACCCCAATCTCCGTCGTCAGATATTTAGCAAATTCCGTATCGGGCAAATCACTGATCGCGCTATAGTCGTATAGTTGAAAATAAGAACCTTCCGAGGAAAGTGGTTTTAACGCAGCACCGACCAATTGATCCTGAAAGAAATCTCTTTTTTGTTGATAAAAGTTGGGTAACTGTTGGTAAGTCTCTGGATCTTCTAAAAAATCAG
>CALGJS010000427.1 GCA_937927835.1 uncultured Saprospiraceae bacterium
ATTCTGATAAAAAACGTATTGTACCATTATCTGAAACTTGAAATTTCCAAAGATGTTTTTGCTCTGATTTGCCAAATCGTAAAATATAGGTCAACTCCCATCCACCGCTCTGACGTTTGATCTGAATATCATTGCCTTTCATTGATGGGATACCGAGGTCTACTTCGTGAACTCCTTCGATATTATAAAATTCGTTGGCGAGCGCGGACATATTTAAAGGTTGTTTAGACCTAATTTCCACTGCATCTTGATCTTCATTCCAATTAACATGCTTAGAAATTACAAGATTGAATTCATCTAAAAGATAATTGAATTCTTCACTATCTGTTTCTTCAATTCCGTCTCTTAACGGCGCCGCCCAATCAACGTTCTTATCGAAAATTACTATAAAGTAATCAATAGTAGGATTTGGAAAAGTATGTATGTTGCATTTTACAATGTTTCTTCCTTGTTCCGTTTGTTGATAAACCCAAGTCAATGCCTGATATATTTTTTCTACATTTTCTCTTGGGATGTTAATATTCAGGTAACGCAAATCTTCTTTTTCTGAATCTATTCTTAAGGCAAGACGAGCTGCGTCTCTTTTAAATTTTCTTTCCAAACTGCTAGAGATTTTTATGGTTGCTAAATTAGCATTTGGTTCAAGTTCCGCCTCTTGTGCTAAGCGTTCTTTCTCAATTTTTGCTTCCCGATCTTTTCGATTTTGTTCTATTTGGGCTTCTTTTGCTAAGCGCTCTTTTTTCGCTGATTCTGCTGCTTGTGATTGTCTTTCTTGTTCTATTTTGATATCCGAGATGGCTTTATCCGCTTTTCCAACATACCTTCCTTTTGGATATTCCTGCAAATAATCTTGATATACCTTGATTTCTTTTTTACGCTCGCAGCGTTCCCAAACTTTATCTTCTTTTTCTTCTGCTTTGCGCAATGCTTCGGCCTCCTCCGCACTTTGACCTGCTTTTAAATCCGATATCTTCTCTTGAGCGATAGCAACATTTTTTCCATTGGGATAAGTATTTAAATAATTTTGGAAGGAAGCGATTGAATTGGTTGTCTCGGCTTTTGACCAAGAAGCTACTTCTGCTTGCCGAGCATTACTAAAAATTAATCGCAAGGAGTCTAATTGAGTGGTCGCTTCATTAGCAAACTTTCCTTGTGGGAAAGCTGTCAGGTAAGAAATATAACTGGTTGTATCTTTTTTTGTCAAAGTAGAAATCCACAAGTCTTGTTCGTTCATTTTTTCTCCACCACCACGTAACATCAAAAACATGCCTATTCCGATAGCCGCTAATAAACCAATTCCACCAAAGACCATCGGTAGTTTGCTTTTCTCTTTTTTGTTGGTCAAGGCAGTTTTCTTAGATTTACTTTCCTGCTTTATTTTGTCGACTGATGTTGCAGAGGAGGCGGTAGGCGTGCTTTTTTGCTCACTCGAAACTTTTTCAACTTCTTCCTTGTCTTCTACTGTGGTCCTTTCAAAATTAAAATCATTTGCAGCCTGTCCAGCCATGATATTTCGCAAGTCCTGGACATCTGAAACGCGCTTGGTTCGGTCCGGAATCAAGCAGGCCTTGATCATGGTTTGGTAAGGCTCCGCTACATTTCCTATTTTATTAGGGATGTCTCCACGTTTGATTTTGCCATAGATTTCTTGGCGAGCATCTTCCGTTTCACTTTTAGTCGCTGTGGCTGTAAAAGGACGATCACCCGTCAATAATTCATAGAGGATTACGCCAAAACTCCAAAGGTCGACATTGGCCCGTACTTTTTCGCCAGCCAATTGTTCGGGTGCCGCGTAGTACGCGGAGCCTCCAGCGAAACTATTAACAAAACTACTGTTTTCAAAACTGTCTACTTGTCGAGACAAACCAAAGTCTGCGATCTTAGGAACGTATTCATCTCTACGTTTGGCGATCAAAATATTACCCGGTTTCATATCCCGGTGCATGACATTGTGGGTATGTAAAAAATCTAGACCGTTGAGAATTCCATGAATTAATTGTTTCTGTTGTGTTGGATTTAGATTCCCTTTTTTAATAATATTAGCCAGCGATCCTTCTGGATAATATTGTAGTATACCAATATCTTTAGCGCCTTCCATGCCGGTGATACGAAAACAACTTTCGTAGTTCACGATATTTGGATGAGCAGGAAATTTGTTAGCCAACTCGACTTCTTTCATCAGAGAAAGATTTTCTTTGTCATCAATCACAGGAGCGATTTTGATCGCTACCTCTCGGTCATAGACGGTATCGTAAGCTTTGTATACTTGACCAAATCCCCCTGCTCCGAGCTTGTCTGTGGAGGGGTTATAATGATACCGATTTAAAAATTCTTGTTCTGTCATTGATTAAGTCCTTTTTATTAGCACTTCACCCAATCCGGAATTTCATCTCCAAATTCTGATAAAAAACGTATTGTACCATTATCTGAAACTTGAAATTTCCAAAGATGTTTTTGCTCTGATTTGCCAAATCGTAAAATATAGGTCAACTCCCATCCACCGCTCTGACGTTTGATCTGAATATCATTGCCTTTCA
>CALGJS010000428.1 GCA_937927835.1 uncultured Saprospiraceae bacterium
AGCTAAAACATTGATAAACAACCAGAAACACTTATTGAATTATGAAAAAGCAAGCTTTACACCGTAAGTATAACTTCCCTGATGCCGATTTATATCTTCAATGTGTCGAAAGACTCAAATATGCAATTAGAGACAAAAAGCTTTTTGACCAATATGGTTATGGAAGGGATCGAATGAATGGATTTAAAGGAACTGTTTTAAAATTTAAAGAATTGCCTGATGATGACGAACTAGTTGGAGATCAGATGATTGTAACAGATAAGAAATATCAGGCCGCTGAAAGGCTAAAAACCGCCATTCGTAGCATCATGACTCGGGTAGCAATTAAGTTTAGCAATCGAACAGGACGATATCGTAAGTTTGGTACGGCCAAAATGGGAGATATGACCGACGCACAGCTTTTGTTTTGTGGACGTAGAGTAATTCGTGTGGCAAGGCAGCAGATTGACTTCTTAGCAGATGTTGGGGTAAATGAAAATAGTATTAAGCGAGTGGCAGATGCCTGTCAAGGTTTTGAGAACTCACTTAATATTCAACAAGATAAAGTGGCAGATCGAGATATCGCTGTTGAACGAAGAATTGAGATAGGAAATAAACTTTACGACGAACTGATTGTCCTTTGTAATATTGGAAAAGATATTTGGGCAGAAAAAGATCTGACCAAATATGAACAATACACTGTTTACGAGAGTAATAATGATCAGAAAATCGCTCGAAAGCTTCGTGAAAAAAAGGCGGCTTCCAACTCAGGAAAAGAACAAGATTCCCCTAGTTAAACACTAAAAAAAGCTATCTTTGCACCTGGCTACGAGAATATTTAGGAATTCTGGGTTTTGAAGCTAAATATTAAGCCTTTTTTTTAACATACTTAACTAATATGAGATTAATCTTGCCTATTTTCTTTTTGGCTTTAATTACTGCTTTTGGTTGCCAAACCGAAAAAGAACCTAAATCTGATAAGAGGATTGTAGAGGTCAGTGGTGTTCCAAATGCCGCTGAAATGATTCGTAATCCTATTTCTGCAAAAGGAATTCAAGATACCATTAACCTTGCTAAAATAGACTTTAGTGAAACAGCATTTGATTTTGGCACCGTCGATGAAGGTGATAAGGTGACTCATACTTTTAAATTCAAAAACACTGGGAAGGTTCCACTCATCATTTCAGACGCACGATCCACATGCGGTTGTACGGTTCCTAAATGGCCATCCGACCCAATTCCTCCTGGTGTAGAAAATAAGATTTCCGTCGTTTTTGATACCGCTGGAAAGAAAGAGAAACAACATAAACCAATTACTATTACAGCAAATACCTATCCCTCTAAATCAGTCCTTTCATTGGATGGATATGTTACACCAAAAAAATAAAAACTTACTATGGATTTAATGAACCTTGTCTTACCGTTACTGATTGTAGCTACCTTTTATTTCTTTATCATTTTACCACAAAAGAAAATCCGCAATAAACAAGAGGCTTTTTCAGAATCGCTTGCTAAAGGAATGCAAATTGTAACCACTAGCGGCATGTATGGCCAAATCAACAAAGTCGAAGGTGACATTGTACATGTTCAAGTCGATAGCAAAACTTTCTTAAAGTTTGCTCGCTCCGCGATTTCTCGTGAATTGACCGAACAAGCGTATGCCCCTAAAGATGAAAAAGCAAAAACAGCATAATTTTTTAGCTTCCTTCTCTTCTGATAGACTGGTCTTAGGCATCTGTATTGGCTTAGCCCTGATTTTATGGTTATTGGTAAAACTCTCAGAAGAATTTATTTCTTCTCGAGAAGTAAAGATCGAATATCTTTTACCGGATGATCGAAGTTTTATTGAAACGCCTCCTGCGTCTGTGATAACTACTGTGAAGGGTTCAGGCTGGAAGCTTCTTTCCAATTATCTGGATCAGGAGGAAGCTATCATACAATTTAATTTGCCAGCGAAACCCAGTTTCACCATCAACGGTAGTATTCTAAAAAATAAGATCCAACAAAGAATTGGTAATCTCGATATCCAAGATATCAACTATGATTTTATCCTACTAAATATGGATGGTCTTGATCAGAAAAGCTTGCCTATTAAACTGATTACGAAGTTAAATTTCGCTCCTCAACATCAATTAAAAACCAGGATAATAATTCAACCTGACTCGGTTAACATCTCTGGCCCTCCTTCTCTTTTAGACAGCCTAAAAGAATGGCCTACAGAAGCATTGGAATTGACTGGGATCAAAAACTCCTTTAATACGGATCTTGCCTTAGTTACACCTCTCAATCAAGAATTAAAACTTTCAGAAAAAACGATCAACGTTTCAGCGGAAGTGGAACAGAACACGCAAAAGGATTTGTTCATCAAAGTGCAAGTACTTAACGGACCGGACAGCCTAAATATCTTTCCACAAAATATCCGCATTAGTTGTATTGTTGGACTAAGTAATTATGATCGCCTGTCAGGGAGTGATTTTGTTTTAGAGGCAAACTTTAAAGACGTCTCTCAAAATTCCACTAACAATACCCTACCCGTCAACTTAAGTATAGTTCCTGCTTTTGTTAAACAAGTAAAATTAGATAAAGAAAGCGTGGAGTATTTTTTAGTGAAGGAGGAGTAAGGAAAATGGGAATTAGAATGGGAATTAGAATGGGAATGGGAATGGGAAATTGTGATTGAGTCAGCCCCTTACTGTCCAAAGATAATCTTCCACATCATTTCCCTCCACAGAGATTTCAATAACCAATAAACTTCTACTAGGATTACTAATAAAAAATAGCGAACGATAATGACTAGTTCGACTAAACGTATTCACAAATTCATACTTGTATTTAAGCATTTGAATTTCGCTGTTCATTTTCATTTTGGAATCAATCTTATGTATTTCTAAAAATAAATTTTCCTCATCTAGTTGACGCATTTGTTCTCCCAATTGTTTGTTAAATATTTTACCAGAAGTTTCATCTATTTCGAATCTTTGGCCGTCGACAATAATTAAACAGCGCAACTCACTAGTCGTATCCACCAAGATATCTAATTCTTTATCTTCGAAAACAAAAGCCTCTAAAGTCATTTCAATAGACCGAAAAAAACTGGTGTCCTCTTTTAAATAAGGAATATCCTCCGTCAAGCGATAGATACTAGATCGTTGAAAAAAAGCAGGTAATTTAAGACTGGCAGATTCTTGGGCCAAGTTTATCGTCTGCGCCCCAGCAAACAAATCTGGAGGAGGAGGCGATTGATTACAAGACCAAATTCCAAGAATGATGAATGATAAATAGATTAGATTTTTTAGAGACATGAATTTGTCTTTTGATGATTATAACTGAAGTCAATCAGGAGTTGAATTTCTAATTGAAAATAAAAAAGTGTTTTAGAAGATGATGTTCCTTTATCCTATATATCTATTTCCAATTTCTGATTCTCATTACTACTCTCTTTCAAACCGTTCTCCTTCTTCGCGATAAGGTTGAAAACGGGAAAATAATTCTTCTTTATACCAATTCAGCTCTCTGGTTTTTTGAATGGCTTTGTGGTGTTCTGGGCTGCTATAAGCAAAATCTTTTAAAGCTTGCTCATTTTCCCACAAACTAAAAGTAGCCATTTGCAAGACTGGTACTTCTCCGATTCCTTTAGTATAAATAAGGCCCTTGTTTCCTGCTAAGGGCAAGCTAGAGGTTGGTACATATTTCCAAAAAGATCGTAACTTACTTAGTCGAATAGTTGCCCGAGTAATGACAGCTAATTTAGGAAAATTTTTATCTAGATTACCATTTTTTTGGAAGGGATTACTCCCTGACCATTTGCCCCGAGCTAGAATATTTTTCATATAAATAGTCCAAACCTTTTCGGCTTTTTCTCGATAAGATTCAAAGAGTTTGCTTTTCTGAATAAAATCATCCGCGTATGCTTCGTTTTCCCATGTCATCAATAAACTATAAGTCGACCAATCTGGAAAAGGATTAAAGCCATCCTGCTTTCCGCTTCCCATCAACTTATAAAACTGTAACCCTTTGGCTTTCGCTAAATGAGGATGAGCGAATTGCATCATACCAAAACCCCAGACTTTGCGTGAAAGTCCGGGGTATCGGAAAAAACTAATCGTTGTTATTTGGTTGCTCAAACTATATTTTGTCGAGCAATTTAGATTTCATGGATTGGAACTCCTCATCTGTAATGATTCCTTCTTTTCGAAGCCCATCTAATTCTTTAAGGCGAGCGATCATCGCATCAGCAGACATCTCTTCTGTTTTTGCTGGCGCTTCTGTATTTGGATTCTTAGTGATTTCAAGTTGTTCTTCTTCTTTCAAATCAGGATCAGCCGTAACTGCCACATTAGGATCTCTAGAAACCTGTTTGGCTATATCTTTCCCTTTTTCGAATTTACTATTGTAATATTTTTTTAGACGCTTTGGATCAAAATCCAAGATAGTTCCACCTTCCGAAAAATGCTTTTTAAATACCTCTCCTAAAGCATAGGTAGATGCACCAGCAAAAGAAGAAACGGTAATTCCACCTAAAACAGTACCGATACCTGGAATCAATTTCACCACACTTGCCGCACCCAGTCGCGCGAGCGTCGATCCGGTCAAAGAAGTAACAATTGCCTTTCCTTCTGTTTCTTTATAATCAACTCCATAAACCTTACAAAGCTGCTTTATCATATCCAATTGCAAGGCACTAACGGCAAAAATATCTGCCATCAAAACAGGAATCAATCCCATTCCCATCGACCATGCTACGTGATTTCGAATAATCGTATTAGCATCCACATTTGGATCTTCAGAAGGCTCAGGTGTTTTCTGATTCTTCTTATCTCTCATCATATTATAGACCCTTTTGGTGGTCTGTTCACCGATGGTTTTTATTATTTTACCTGGAATACTCATATTCATTCAAATTTTGATAGTTAGTACAAAATACCGCTCTTTTGGGAAAAACCCAAGTTATTTGCTCCTCAACCTTTCCTTTAGGACGTAGAAACCCTAAAAAAGTTTCCACTCACGCTAAAAATAAGGTTAGGTGATTGTTCTATTCTATTAACGATTAAGGAAGGAATTTCGTTTAAAATTTGTATTATTATCCTTAGATATGTAGAAACCTTATGAAAAAACTCAAGCTTAACCTACCCAAGTTCTTCTTCCTTTTTCTTGTATTGCTAGTAACTGCTGGATTTTTAGAGATTATTCAAGAGTTTCTCCTTGCGGTTTTCTGGGCCGTGGTCTTAGCCATTTTATTTAGAAAAAGATATGAAGTAATTCTAAAAAAGACAGGAAATCGACCTAATTTTGCCGCTGGAATCACTGTATTAATGATCATTTTGTTGGGTATTTTACCAGTGACTGTGTCCGTTTTGGCCTTTGTTGACCAAGTAGATGACCTTATCACTCTTCCTACAGATCAAAAAGAACTTTCGCTCGATGACCGAGTAGAAGAATTTCGAGATAGATTACCCATTGAAAAAAGCACCCTAAAAGCATTAGGTTTTAGTAAAAAGAAAACCAGAAAAAAAGTAGAAAAGGCCATTGAAGCAACGGTTAATACGGTGATTGATTATGTCTTTTCACTTACGCAAAATCTCTTTGGCTTTATTGCTAATTTTTTCTTGACCATTTATCTCCTATTTTTCTTTTTGCGAGATGGACAAAAGATGGTCCATGATTTAATTCTCATTATTCCGATGGATGATAAACTTGAAAAGGAATTGTTTGTGCGATTTGAAAGTGTGACTATTGCTACGATTCGAGGAAGCCTCGCTGTTGCCGTCTGTCAAGGAATAGCTGGCGGAATACTCTTTTGGTCCTTAGGGATTGAAGGGGTAGTTATCTGGACGATTCTAATGATCCTAACTTCTTTATTGCCTATTGGAAGTGCTATTATTTGGTTTCCCTGGGTTTGTGTTTTTCTGATCAATGGAGAGATAGCCAAAGCGGTAATATTACTGGTAATTGGAACTGTATTTATTGGTTTGATTGACAATTTATTGCGCCCTCGCTTGGTTGGAAAAAACTCCAAAATGCCAGATTATATGATTCTTCTTTCCACCTTAGGTGGTCTCGCTTATTTTGGATTATCTGGATTTGTAATTGGACCAGTATTCGCCGCTTTATTCATTAGCTGCTGGCAAATGATGGGGAAAAAATATGGAAGTTTAGGTGCAAAAAAAATGATTGGAGACATACCGAATGATAGTGCTGATTTGAATTAATTTTTAAAAGAACTTTTTTGAATTTTCAATGCCTTTCGACGAAGCACATCTGTAAGCACAACCCATATAATGTGAAAAGTTTTTTCATCTTCCGACGGTCAGAGCG
>CALGJS010000429.1 GCA_937927835.1 uncultured Saprospiraceae bacterium
CAACAGAAGCTGAATAAAATAATTTAATAAACTTATTATATACCTCAATTATGGGTCAAAAGACAAATCCAATTGGTAATCGTTTAGGAATCGTCAAAGGATGGGAATCAAGCTGGTTCGGTGGAAAGGATTTTGCGGACAAAGTGGTTCAGGATGAAAAAATTCGAGTTTACCTACATGCACGTATTCGTCGAGGAGGCATTGCAAGAATCGTTATCGAACGTACGCTAAAGCGTATCACCGTAACAATGCATACTTCTCGCCCTGGTATCATTATCGGTAAAGGCGGAACAGAAGTAGATCGTATCCGTGAGGAGTTGAAAAAGTTAACTGGTAACGATGTTCAGATTAATATCATCGAAATTCGTAAGCCTGAAATTAATGCAGCTTTAGTAGGTGAGTCTGTAGCAAAGCAAATTGAGGCGAGAATTAATTATCGTCGTGCCATCAAAATGGCTATTCAAGCTGCTATGCGTGCTGGAGCTGAAGGAATTAAAGTAAGAATCTCTGGTCGTTTGAACGGAGCAGAGATGGCTCGATCTGAAGAATATAAAGAAGGTCGTACACCATTACATACCTTCCGTGCTGATATCGATTACGCATTGACTGAGGCACAGACAGTATACGGTAAAATCGGAATCAAAGTATGGATCTGTAAAGGAGAAGTATTAGGAAAACCAGATTTATCACCAAATGGTCGAGTAGACTCGAAGCGAGGAAATGATCGTGGAGGAAGAGGAAATAGAAGAGGAAATGACCGTGGAGGCCGTAACAACGACCGTCGTAGGTAGTCCTGTTACTCACTAGCGAATTCATTAAAAAAAATGTACCTTTGCCCCTGCTTTTTTCAGAGGCATTAAAACAGTAAAAAATTAGGAAATGTTACAGCCAAAAAGAACGAAATATCGCAAGGCGCAAAAAGGAAGAAACCGAGGTCTTGCACACCGTGGAAGCTCT
This sequence comes from uncultured Saprospiraceae bacterium, assembly GCA_937927835.1. Lineage (GTDB taxonomy): Bacteria > Bacteroidota > Bacteroidia > Chitinophagales > Saprospiraceae > JALZUU01. Next base: position 958 of record CALGJS010000429.1, read on the forward strand.
ATTTCTTTTGGATCTTTTGGACTCAAAACTTTAGATGCCGGATGGATCACTAATCGACAGATTGAATCTGCTCGTATCGCCATGACCCGTTACATGAAAAGAGAGGGTAACGTTTGGATTAGAATCTTCCCAGACAAACCGATTACTGCTAAGCCGCAGGAAGTACGTATGGGTAAGGGTAAAGGACCTCTATCTCATTACGTAGCAGTAGTGAGACCCGGTAGAATTATGTTCGAAATGGACGGTGTACCTTTAGAAACTGCTAAAGAAGCATTACGTCTAGCAGCACAAAAGTTACCAGTGCAAACCAAATTCGTAATCAGAGCAGATTACACGGAATAATATTATAATATAAAAAGTACGTTTTTAATTTATATAAAATGGCAACCAAGAAATTTTTAGAACTCAAAGGGTATTCGGACGAAGAACTGGCTAGCCAGCTTCAAGTTACGGAAACGGATTACCATAAGTTGGTTTTTGATCACGGAATTAAAGGCCTAGACAATCCATTGGAAATTCGTGAATTTCGACGTGATATAGCACGTATGAAAACAGAAATCCGCCGTCGAGAATTAGAGAACATGACCGAAGCACAGTTGGCTAACCGTTCTAATATTCGTCGCCGTAGAAAGAAAAAATCTTAATCATCAATTGTAGCGTTAAGTCAATATCATGACAGAAAAAACATTAAGAAAGCAAAGAGTCGGGGTGGTATCCAGTAGTAAAATGGATAAAACTATCACCATTGTAGTTGAAAGAAAACTACGTCACCCGATTTACGGAAAATTCGTAAAGAAAACCAAAAAATTTGCAGCTCATGACGAAAAGAATGAGTGCAATGAAGGTGATACTGTACGGATCATGGAGACCCGTCCATTAAGTAAGCGCAAGAGATGGCGTTTGGTAGAAATTATTGAACGAGCGAAGTAATTCTGCTCTCTTTTAGGAAATATATATTAAATAAGCAGTCATGATACAGCAAGAATCCAGATTAAAAGTAGCGGACAATAGTGGAGCCAAAGAAGTGCTTTGCATCCGTGTACTGGGAGGATCTAAAAGAAGATATGCTTCTATTGGTGACCTAATTGTGGTCACTGTTAAGGAGACTTCTCCTGGAGGTGTAAAAAAAGGTACGGTTTCAAGAGCCGTTATCGTACGAACTAAAAAAGAAATACGGAGAAAAGATGGTTCTTACATCCGTTTCGACGACAACGCAGTAGTTCTACTAACTGCAGCCGACGAACCTAGAGGAACTCGTATCTTTGGACCTGTTGCTCGTGAATTACGTGATCGCGATTATATGCGTATCGTGTCATTGGCTCCCGAAGTATTATAATCATTTTATAAATTTAAATGTAATGGCTAAGCAAGCTAATTCAAAAATACCGACTCATAAACTCAAGGTCAAAAAAGGTGATCGAGTAATGGTTATAGCGGGTGCTGATAAAGGAAAATCTGGAGAAATCCTTCAAGTTTTCCCTGGTAAAAACCGCGTAATTATCGAAGAGGTAAACATTCGAAAAAAACATCAAAAACCAACTCAGGACAATCCCGGTGGGATCACTGAAATGGCAGCTTCTATCCATGTTTCCAATATCATGCTTATCGACCCTAAATCTGGTGAAACTACCCGAGTTGGTCGTCGTGAAGAAAATGGAAAAATGGTAAGATATTCTAAGAAATCTGGCGAAAATATTAATTAACGATGAGTTATCAACCAAGATTAAAAACAAAATACCGCGAGGAGATCAAAGCTAAATTGCAAGAGCAATTCAACTATTCTTCTCCTATGCAGGTGCCTAAACTTGAAAAGATTTGTATCAATCAAGGTGTAGGGGAAGCTTCTGCCGATAAAAAATTGGCAGACAATGCATTAGCTGAACTAACATTGATCGCTGGTCAGAAGGCAGTTCCAACTAAAGCTCGTAAATCTATCTCTAACTTTAAGTTAAGAGAAGATATGGTAATTGGAGCAAGAGTAACGCTTCGAAACGACCAAATGTGGGAATTCTTAGATCGCTTTATTGCAATCGCTCTACCACGTGTTCGTGACTTTAGAGGAATCAACGATAAAAGTTTTGACGGACGTGGTAACTATACCATGGGAATCAAAGAACATATCATCTTTCCGGAGATCGATTTAGATAAAGTACCAAGAATTACGGGTATGGATATTACTTTTGTAACCTCCGCTCCTACTGATGCTGAAGCATTATTCCTTCTAAAGGAAATGGGAATGCCATTTAAAAATCAGAATAAAAATTAAATAATCATGGCTAGAAAATCATTAATAGCACGCGAGCGTAAGCGCGAAAGAATGGTAGCAAAATATGCTGAATTGCGTGAACAATTAAAGAAAGAAGGGAAATGGGAAGAGTTAGATAAACTACCCCGCAATAGCTCTAGTGTTCGTCTACACAATCGTTGCCGACTTACTGGTCGTCCCAAAGGTTACATGAGAATGTTTGGTATTTCTAGGGTTGCTTTTCGTAGAATGGCACTAAACGGGAAAATTCCTGGTGTTACTAAGGCTAGTTGGTAACCACAATTAAATAATAAAGCGTTTCAATAATAATAAAATGGCATTAACAGATCCAATTGCAGACTTACTGACCAGAATACGCAATGCTCAACAAGCAGGTCACCGGGTAGTAGAAATCCCTTCTTCTCGAATGAAGAAGAGTATCACGGAAATTCTCTATAACCAAGGATATATCCTCAAATATAAATTTGATGATAACGCTGGAAAGCAAGGTATTATCAGTATCGCACTCAAGTACGATCCAGTAACCAAAGAACCGGTTATTAGAAAATTAGGACGTATTAGTAAGCCAGGGTTACGTAAATATAGCAAAGGAGCAGATGTTCCTCGTATCATTAACGGACTAGGCGTTTGTATCGTTTCTACTTCTCACGGTTTAATGACAGGTCGTCAAGCTAAAGAGAAGAACGTAGGAGGAGAGTTAATCTGTTACGTATATTAATTTAAATTTTTAAATCAGTAATCATGTCAAGGATAGGAAAAGCTCCCATTACAGTACCAAGTAACGTTACAATCGACGTTAGCGGAGGTAATATGGTGACCGTAAAGGGACCTAAAGGAGAATTAAAGCAGCAGGTTAATCCAGATCTATCAATCAAAATTGAGGAAGGAGAATTAGTTGTTTCTCGACCTACAGAACAAAAGCGTCATAAAGCAATGCACGGTCTTTACCGTTCGCTAATTGCCAATATGGTAGTAGGAGTTTCTGAAGGATATGAAAAAGAACTTGAACTTGTAGGGGTTGGATACCGTGCCGATAATACCGGCCAACTCTTAACACTCATGTTAGGATACTCTCACCCTATTATGTTTGCTGTTCCAGATGAAGTGAAACTGGAAACTATCTCTGAAAAAAGTAAGAGCCCAATTGTTAAATTGACCTCTCACGATAAACAGTTGATCGGACAGGTTGCTGCCAAGATTAGAGCCTTCCGTGCACCAGAACCTTACAAAGGAAAAGGTATTCGTTTCAAAGGTGAGGAAATTCGTCGTAAAGCTGGTAAGACTGCCGCTAAGTAATCGACCAATTGTAAATAAGCTATATAAATTTTTTATAATGAAAATGACCAAGCAGGATAAGCGCCAAAGAATTCACAAGCGCATTCGCAAAAAAATTAAAGGAACTGCCGACCTTCCACGATTGGTAGTATACCGTAGTAATAAAGAAATTTACTGTCAAGTAGTTGACGACCTTAACGGTCATACCATGTTGGCAGCTTCTTCACGCGATAAAGGCTTCTCTTTTTCTGGTAATAAAGTAGAGCAAGCTAAAGCAGTAGGAAAAGCTCTCGCTGAAAAAGCAAAGTCCGCAAACCTTTCTGAAGTGATTTTTGATCGTGGCGGTTATTTATATCATGGTAGAATTAAAGCATTAGCTGAAGGTGCCCGAGAAGGTGGCCTCCAATTTTAAAAATAAAATATAATGGCAAAAAGAAGAAACGATCGAGGTAATAATACCGAATCAGAATTTAAAGAAAAATTGGTGAACCTTAACCGTGTTGCGAAGGTAACAAAGGGGGGACGAACTTTTAGTTTTGCTGCTATCGTCGTAGTTGGCGATGGAAAAGGTAAGATTGGACATGGTCTGGGTAAAGCTAGAGATGTTCAAGAATCAATCGCAAAGGCGGTTGATGTTGCTAAGAAAAACATGATCTCTGTGCCTATTTATAATGGTACAATCCCTCATGAGCAAAAAGGAAAATATGGTGCTGGTAAAGTACTTATTAAGCCAGCTTCTGAAGGTACCGGTGTAATTGCGGGTGGTGCGATGCGTGCCGTTCTAGAAATTGCTGGTGTACAAAATGTACTTGCTAAGTCGCAAGGTTCTTCTAACCCACACAACGTGGTAAAAGCAACCATCGACGCATTATCTAAGCTACGTTCGCCAATGACAGTTGCCAAGCAACGTAGAATAACAATGGAAAAAGTTTTTAAAGGTTAATCATTATGGCTAAAGTTAAAATTACACAGGTGAGAAGTATCATCGATCGTCCACAACGACAAAAAGATACTATCAAAGCATTGGGACTTCGTAAGATGAACCAATCCGTTGAGATTGAACTAAATCCGCAATTACAGGGTATGATTAATAAAGTAAGTCATTTGCTGAAAGTGGAACAATTATAGTAAACTATTCGTACACAATTTATAGATCCGTAAAAGGAATCAAATCATGGAATTACATACGCTAAAGCCTGCAAAAGGCGCAACAAAAAAAGGAAAGCGAATTGGTAGAGGACAAGGCTCTGGCCATGGTGGTACGAGTACCCGTGGTCATAAAGGACAAAAGTCCCGTAGCGGTTTCAGCCGCAAACGTGCTCACGAAGGTGGACAAATGCCACTACAAATGCGACTACCAAAAAGAGGTTTCAAAAACTTCAATCGTGTTGCTTACGTAGCGCTAAACTTGAAAAGACTGCAAGAAGTTGCAGACAAATACAATCTAACAACCATTGACATAGATGCCCTAGTTTCTAACGGTATCGTCAATAAAGGTGATCGGGTCAAAGTTTTGGCTCATGGTGAACTGACTACCTCAATTTCTGTTTCTGCTCACGCTATCTCCGAATCTGCTAAAAAAGCAATCGAGGCAAAGGGTGGAACCGTGAATCTTGTTTAAAAATAACTGATGAAAAGATTTATTACGACCATTCAAAATATCTGGAAAATTGAAGAATTAAGAGATCGAATTCTCTTCACACTTCTAATCCTTATGGTCTACCGTTTTGGCTGTTTTGTAGTATTACCAGGGGTTAACCCAGCGGTTTTAGAAGCTGCTACTAGCTCAAATACAGGTGACCTTTTTGGTTTGATCAACGCTTTTACCGGTGGTGCATTTAATAATGCAGCCGTTTTTGCATTGGGTATCATGCCCTATATCACAGCGTCGATCATTATTCAGTTAGCCGGCTTTGCCGTACCATACTTCCAACGTTTACAACAGCGTGAAGGAGAATCTGGTCGTAAAAAAATCACTCAAATTACCCGCTTATTGACGGTAGCAATTACTTTAGTACAAGGTGGTGGTTACCTAACTTGGGTAAAATCTCAAGGTGCAGTTGATCCAGGGATATCTGATGCGGTATTCTGGTTTTGTAACGTAATTATATTATCTACAGGAACCATCTTAGCCATGTGGCTAGGAGAGAAAATTACCGATAAAGGAATTGGTAACGGTATTAGTTTGTTGATCATGATTGGTATTATCGCAACCTTACCTGGTGCTCTTGTATTTGAAATTTCTAAAAACTTTGGTCTATTAATTATCGTTGAATTAGCTGCCTTATTTATGGTAGTTTTAGCAACAGTAATGATCGTACAGGCTGTTCGACGTATTCCAATCCAGTTCGCTAAGCGAATGGTGGGACGTGGTGCTAGCGCAATGCCAGTTGCGGGTAATCGTGATTATATTCCAATTAAAGTAAATGCTTCGGGAGTAATGCCTATTATCTTTGCTCAAGCATTAATGTTCTTACCAGCTTCTGTAGCACAATTTGCAGCAGGTGAAGGAAGTGCATTAACTACTTCTAGCTGGTTTATGGCTCTTAATGATTTTACATCACCTCTATATAATGTAATTTACTTCATTCTAGTAGTTGTGTTTACTTACATCTATACTGCCTTATTGGTAAATCCACAGCAGTATTCTGAATACTTAAAGCGTCAAAACGCATTTATTCCAGGTATTAAGCCAGGTGTACAGACGGCTGAATTTATTGATTCAGTAACTACACGGATTACATTGCCTGGCTCTATCTTTTTAGGACTTATCGCAATCTTACCTGCTTTTGCAGCTGCTTTAGGGATCAACATCAGCTTCGCAATGTTCTTTGGGGGAACTTCTCTATTGATCTTGGTAGCGGTAGTACTAGATACATTACAGCAAATCGAAAGTTACCTTCTAATGCGTAAGTACGATGGTTTGGTAAAATCAGGTCGTCTGAAGGCTAGAGGAGGTATCCAGGGGATTGGAGCCAGTATGTAAGGCTTCCGGTCCAATCGTAATCGTTACGTTATCACTAGTATTTAGTGAACATCTTACAACCATATTATTACATTGAACCATGATTTACTATAAGACAGACGAACAGATTGAGTTGTTGAGAGAAAACTGTCTATTAGTATCCAAGGTTCTTACAGATATCGCCGGTAAAATCCGTCCAGGAATGACCGGTGCTCAGCTTGATAAAGAAGCCGAAGAACTAATTCGTGACAACGGAGCAGTTCCAGGCTTTAAAGGCTTATACGGCTGCCCTTCTACCTTATTAATTTCCATTAACGAACAAGTTGTACACGGATTGCCTTCTACCGAGCCTTTTAAAGACGGAGATATCGTTTCTATTGATTGTGGAACACTTAAACACGAATATTACGGTGACGCAGCTTATACGTTTGCTTTAGGTAATATTAAAGAAAATGTAATGGCTTTATTACAAACGACTAAGGAAGCCCTTTATCGTGGAATTGAACAGGCAAAAGCAGGAAATAGAGTAGGAGATATTAGTCATGCCATCCAATCTTATTGCGAAAAAACACACAAATATGGGGTAGTTAGAGAACTAGTTGGTCATGGAGTTGGTAAAAAGCTTCATGAAAAACCTAATGTTCCAAACTTTGGAAAAAGAGGCAAAGGAGTGGTTATGAAGGAAGGATTAGTAATTGCTATCGAACCAATGATCAATATGGGCCGAAAAGAGGTAAAACAACTCTCTGACGGCTGGACAATCGTGACAAAAGACGGAATGCCTTCTGCTCATTATGAACATACCGTGGCTGTTAGAAAAGGTGGAGCAGATATTTTGTCTAACCATTTAATGATTGAAGAGGCAATTAGTAAAAATAAAGAGTTACAAGAAGTTATTGCCCGTGAGCCACTAAATGTGCTTCTGGGTTAGAATAGGTATAAGATCGTATTCATTCCGATTTTAGAACGTTCCAAAGATTTTGTTGAATTTTAAGGTTCAAAACCTAGAAATTCAGGTAAAATTTAGTATCTTTGCACTCCGAAATCAGAATTTATGGCTAAACAAGAATTAATTAAACAGGATGGTATCATTGAAGAAGCACTATCGAACGCAATGTTCAGGGTGCGTCTAGAAAATGATCATCAGATTGTGGCCACAATCTCCGGTAAGATGCGGATGCACTACATCCGAATTCGTCCAGGAGATAAAGTAGCAGTAGAAATGTCCCCTTATGATTTGACTAGGGGAAGAATTACTTATCGTTATAAATAAATTATATTATGAAAGTTAGAGCATCAGTTAAAAAGCGTTCTGCCGATTGTAAAATTGTACGACGCAAAGGAAAACTCTACGTAATCAACAAGAAGAATCCACGTTTTAAGCAAAGACAAGGGTAATTTTTAATATTTAAAAGATCTGAAAAATGGCAAGAATTGCTGGTGTTGATTTACCAAAAAATAAAA
>CALGJS010000430.1 GCA_937927835.1 uncultured Saprospiraceae bacterium
AGAGCCAAGAAATATAGACTTTCGCCCAGGCGATAACGTTAGCATCAGCTACCGGATTATTGAGGGTTCTAAAGAACGTATCCAGATATTCCGAGGAGATGTACTCCAGATTAAAGGTCAAGGCGCTAATAAAACCTTCACTGTAAGAAAAATCTCAAACGGAGTAGGTGTAGAACGTATTTTCCCTGTAAACTCTCCGGCAATCGCCGATATCAAAATCCTCAAAAGAGGAAAGGTACGTCGCGCTAAACTTTACTACTTACGTGAATTAGTTGGTAAAAAAGCTCGTATCAAAGAAAGAAAATTCATCAAGAGCTAAAATAGCTTTTATTGATATAAAAAAAATGTTTACTAAGCTTTCAAAGATTAGTAAACATTTTTTTTTGAGCTTGATTAAACCCTATTCAATTAGCAATAAACCAGTAAAACACAAATTCCCAAATTCCCAAATTCCCAAATTCCTATTCCTATTCTAATTCCCATTCCCATTCCCATTCCCATTCTAATTCCCATTCCAATTCCAATTCCAATTCTAATTCTAATTCCCATTCCCATTCTAATTCTAATTCCCATTCTCATTCCACCTCCTCCAAATCTATTAAAAAACGATCGGTAGCAATCTCAAAATCAGCCAGCTCTATCCTTCCCAAATTAGAGGTACCTTTTTTATTCTGGATATTAATTCTTTGATATTTATTAGGATTACCAACAAGTAGTGGCATTTCAAACTTAGTCTCATTCACGATCCATTCATGCGTCAAAATTAGATCTTTTCCTTTCTGTTCTAAAGAATATTGTAATTTCGGTACTGAAGGATGAAAAAGATATTGTCTAAAAATTGGTGTTAATTTAATCTTAGTACGTTGGTCAAACCAATCAATGACCATTTTAGTATCTACATGATTCATAGAAAAATGTCGATAAAAATCACGAAATAATTCAAACCAAAGATCGTCATCACCAATGGCATGGCGAATGGTATGTAAGACCCAAGATCCTTTGAAATAATGATCACTAGAACCGAATTCAGTGTAATTAACATCAAGTGGACCAACGATCGGTTTTCTATTTTTTATATAAGCTTTACTGCGAAATACCTGTAAATACCGTAAATAATCTTCATAGCTAGCGGAACATTCTACATACAATGCTTCTAGATAAGTCGTAAAAGATTCGTGAATCCACATTTCAGCATGGTCATTACAACTAATACTATTTCCAAAATATTCATGACCTGTTTCATGGACAATGATATAATCCCAATCCATATCAGCTGGAATCATTCCACCTTTATATCCTCTCATATATCTATTTCCGTAAGCGATTGCACCTTGATGTTCCATACCTAAATACGGAGTTTCAACCAGCCCATAGCCATCATCCCAAAAAGGATATTTATCCATCAGCATTTCAAAACATTTTAAAATACCATTTACTTGTTTAAAATGTTCTTTAGCCTTTTCCAAATTATAAGAGAGTACATAGTAATCTAAAGGCATCGTGGTCTTATCTGCTGCTACATAAGTCTCGGAAAAATTAACATAATCCCCAATGTTTACCGTTACATTATAATTGTTGATCGGATAAGAAACCTGCCAATCAAATCGACGGCGATTATTATCGACTGGATAGGTGTTTTTTAGATTTCCATTGGCAACACAATATAGGTTATCTGGAACGGTGATTCGGATCATCATACTGTCAGGTTCATCCGAAAGATGATCTTTATTAGGCCACCAAATACTAGCGCCGTCTCCTTCACAAGCGACTGTTACCCAATCCGTACCGCGCTGGTCTTTGGCCCAGATAAATCCGCCCGACCAAGGAGGATTATTTGAAACGGTGGGTGCTCCATGATAATAAACAGTAAATTGATCTGTAGAACCCTTCTTTATTGGAGGTAATTGAACAAAAACTGCTTGAAATCGACGTTGAAATAGAACGGGAGTTCCTTGATAGATAATACTGTCAATTTCTAAATTCTCATAAAGATCAATTTGTAAACGTTCAAAATCTTGGGTAGCAGTGAAAACAATATCTACCTCCCCTGCAATCGTTTTAGTATCAGGATAAACATCGACCTTAAGATCATAAAATCGGACATCATAGCAGGTTCTTGCCGGAGAGAGTTTTCCCCGGAGGGTATCTGCTTCTGAAAAGGTCTCTTCTTGATGGTATATCGTATTCCTAGGAAGCTCTGTCATAGTTTGACAGGAAGCCAAATAATATAGCATGCAAATGAAGAAAAGGAACGAAGTTGTCTTCATGAATAAATAAAATTTAAGTTAGAACCTTTTAGGAAGTAAAAGTTAACTGTAAATAGTTCTTTAGTGGATGGTCTCATGAAAAAGAGGGATCCCTTCTTCATATTTTGCGCTAAATTACTAACAATTAATTGGTTTTGTATGAAGCTTTAAACAGCTCCTATGACTAGAAATGGCCGTTTTTTTTCTTTAGTAGCCTTTGTAATTAAATTTTAGCCTAGATTTTTTATCTTAAATCTAATTTTAATAATGGTGCTTTTGACCTAAGTTTGAATAACTTCTTTATTTATATTTTTATCTTTGTTATTAAACAACTTCTTCTATCTATAGAGAATTTCTTAAAGTATCGCTGTAATGATTGCATTGAAAAAAACAAACACTTTATTCTATCTTATTCTATTATTCGTTTTAGGGAGTTGTACGCCAGACCCGAAGCCTAAATCGCTTCCCCCTCAAAGCAAACAACCTTTAGAATTGTTGACTGGATATTGGGAAGTGTCGGATGCTGTGCGAAATGGTAAAAATACCGCTGCCCTAGAAGGAATTTACTTTACCTTTACAAGAGACGAAAAGCTTATCACCAATTTTAATTTATCCATTGAAGAACGAATTTTCCCTTATCGAATGCAAGGAGATACCCTTATTGCACTCAGTGATCCAGAACAACCTTATCTGATCGAATCATTGAAAGAAGAAGGAATGGTACTTCGCACCAAAATGGAAGGGTTCTTTTTTGAACTAACCCTGATCAACAAAAAAGATTTATCCGAAGAATCGAAAGAAGAAAGCTAAATTTCAAATTTTCTGCATACGAGTGCTTTGGGTACTAAATTGTTGATTAACCAATCAACTGATTAACAATTATTCTATAAAGAATAGGTTTAATTATTAATTTTCAATTACTTAATAGATTTCGTAAAATAAACACACCTTTAGATTTATCAAGTACCCTTGACCTCTATATATAGAAACTTATTGCCGAAGGCACTAGGACTGCCGTAAACTTTTAAAACAATGAAGAATTTTTTTCTGATACTAACGCTATTTTTTTCTCTTTCTATTAACGCACAAAACCTTAGCGTTACTCCCTTGATTTTTCAAAGTCCTGAACAAAACTATGTAGAAGTACACCTTTTTGTCCTTGGAAGTAGCGTCGAATTTGTAGCTACTTCTGCTGATTCTATTCTGAAACAAGCGGCCGTAGAAGTATTAATGTTACTGAAGCAAGATACCAATATTGTCAATTTTGAAAAATATATCCTTAATAGCCCCAAAACCGTTGTCCCTGTTAATTTTGTAGACCTAAAACGCTTTGCAATCCCCAGCGGAGATTATGACTTGGAAGTACAAGTGAAAGATCTAAATCAATCGCTAGCACCAGTCATTGTTAAAGAGAAAGTATCTGTTAACTTTCCGAAGGATAGTTTGAATATATCTGATATTCAGCTGATCGCTAGTATGCGTCGTGATACAACGGGTGGAGTGCTTACCAAAGGTGGCTATTTCTTAGAAACCCTTCCATATCAGTTTTATACTAAATCATCTGAAAAATTAATCTTTTATACAGAAGCATATGGTACCGATCAACACATCGGAGAAGATTTTGCCCTTCATTATCGAATAGAATTGATCTATACTAATGGTAGAAAGCGCACAATGTTACAACGCACAATTCGTCGTAAACCAACCACAATCCTACCTATATTGATGCAGACAGATATCAAGGAATTACCTTCTGGAAATTATCGACTTGTTGTTGAAATTCAGAATAAAGAAAAAACAGTACTATCTTCCAAATCTGTTTTATTTCAACGAAGTAATCCAAATGTCGCTCAAGTAATCATCAGAGATCCTGTTAAACTGGAAGGGAAGTTTGTAGAAAAAATTGATTCTCAGGACGTCTATTATGCATTAAAGGCCATCGTTCCGATCTTAGATAATAATCAGACACCGTTTGTCAACGAATTAATCCGTAGAGGATCATACAATGAACAAAAGCAATACCTATACGCTTATTGGGCACAGCAAAATGAGCAAAATCCCAAAGCACTCTATGAAGCATACATGAAAGTAGCACGGGCGGTAGACACAAAGTTTCACTCAGGTTTAGGCGATGGTTTTGAAAGTGATCGTGGCTATATATTCTTAAAATATGGTCGTCCAGATGATATCACCACCGTGGAGGATGAGCCTTCCGCACCTCCATACGAAATCTGGTCGTACAATCAATTTACGGCCACTAATCAACAAAATGTCCGGTTCTTATTCTATAACCCTACTTTGGCTGTTGGACAATTTCAACTCTTGCATTCTACTGCACGTGGTGAGCTATTTAACCCTCAATGGGAGGTAGAATTGTATAGAGACGATGGTAGCGGATCAATTAATGGAACCAACCTAGATTCTCGTACAGTTCCTGATAATGTAGGTAGAAGAGCTCGAAGATATTTTAATGACTTTTAATTGATGAGTTCCAATATGAAAATCTTATATTTTTTTAATACTAATATTGGCACTATTTTAGGCTATCTATCTGTACATGTACTCAAATAGATAAGTTTAAAACCCAATTTAATGAAAAAATTTAAATCTGTACTATTGGTGGATGATGACCCCACCATTAATTTTGTTCACAAACTATTCTTAACGGAATGGGAAGTTACCGATCAAATTTATACTGCAGCGAACGGACAAGAAGCACTAGACTTCTTAGCGCAAAATGAAGATTTTGGTCAACACCCACCTAGTATGATCCTGCTTGATATCAATATGCCGGTAATGAATGGTTTTGAATTTTTAGAAGCATATCAACAATTGCCTGAGGCCAATAAAGCTTCTGTTATTATGGCGATGTTAACGACTTCTTTACATGAGAAAGATCGTGAGAAGGCTTCTAAATTTATTAACCTCGATAGTTATATGAGTAAGCCACTTGAAAAGGAACAACTCATGGAGGTAATCAATAAACACTGGGCTCAAATTGAAGCCGGAGAAAAAGTGAAAGTATAATATACTTTTACAAAGAAATCTAAAAAAGTCAGTTTGTTAATTACAAACTGACTTTTTTTATGCATTGAATGCAAAGTTTAGTTAGAATAGGAATAGGAATAGGAATAGGAATAGGAATAGGAATAGGAATTTGGGGAGATCCTTGAATATTAGGTTTGATCAATTAAGCGGGAAGTCACGATAGATGTGTTTGAATTTGAAGCTGCTTTTGGGCTTGAAATTAAGCTTGCTCGGCTAAGTCATTTGCTTCCTTTTGAATAGAATCTGTTTCCGGTTGCTCAAAATAAAGCGTAAGCTTTGTTCCAACGTTCACTTCGCTTTCTAACTCAATTGATCCATCGTTGTCTTCCATCAACTTTTTTACAATGTACATTCCAACACCGGTACCTTCTACATGATCATGGAATCGTTTAAACATCTGAAATAAGTTTCCTTCGTGTTTTTTGAGATCCATCCCAATCCCATTGTCTTCAATAACAAGTACGACACTATTCGCTTGTTTTTTGCTATGAATCTTGACTTTGGAATCACGGTCAGGTGAACTGTATTTAATAGCGTTAGAAATTAAATTAGCCAGAATGCTAGAAAGGTTATTTTTAGAAAAATATAGCTCATTGGCGGCACTTAATTCAATATCAAACATCGTTTCTGTCTGATTAATCTGTTGTTGATTGTCTTCTAGAACACCTGAGATGACCTCAAAAATGGATAACCATTCTTTCTCTGCTAACAACCGCTTTTCTATTCTAGCTACTTCTAATAAATCTATGATGGTCGTTTGTAATTTGAGCGTGGCCTTATCTGCCATTTCTAAAGATTGACTAACCAATGGATCCGAAGTGGTAGTGACCCTACCTTTTATAATACCGAGTAAAGACTGAATATTAATGATCGGAGCTTTTAGATCATGAGATACCCGATAGACCAGACTATCCAAAGAATCATTTTTTAACTGAAGCTCATTATTCAAGTTTTCCATCTGTCGCTTTTGTCTGGTAATGATGCGCGATTGTTGTAAGGCATTGGCCAGACTGCTAAGTTTTTTTTCTGAATTTAGTTCAGAATTATCAGTGCCTTCATCAATTCCATTAGCAAGCTTAGCTAGATTTGAGATGGTCTTATTTAAAAAACGGGCAATAAATTGGCCACAGATTAGGGCAATTAGAAAAATAGAAATACAAGCGATAAGAATCGTAGAACGAAGTTGGCGTAGCGGAGTATGCCAAGCTTCACCGGTGGTGATAGATTGTTCTAAGGCTGAAAAACTCCCATATGCAACATATCCGGCAATGCCAGCAATAATTGCTACCAGGGTACTACTATAAATGATCATTCTACTTATCGACATCTCGCTCTAAATTAGTCTGTTAAGATGCTTAATAAGTACATATTCTATGCCTAAAGAAGCTGGAAGTGATAATAGTACAATATATGGTGATTTAGCTGCTTATGAAGCCAATGTTAATTTAATGTTACTTTTATTTGTATTAAATACATAAATTATTTACATTTAATTAACATTGGCTTAACATAATGTTTAAATGTACCGTCTATTCTTTATTTATTTAGTCTTTTTATTCGTTTTTCCTAATCAGTTGTCTGCTCAGGAGCGTGTGGCTTATGCAAGTAGTGAAAATGAGATAAATACAGAAATTTCTGTTGACTTTTTGGGGGTAAAAGAGGTGGCATTCGAACTAGATGGAGGGATAATATTGGTAGAAGCGGAATTAAATAATTCCAAAGGAACCTTTGTGCTTGATTCGGGAGCGGAGGGATTGATTCTTAATAATTTTGTTAAAAAAGGAAAAAAGGCAGAAGTAACAGGAGTCAATGGTACGGTCGAGGCCTTTACCGTTATCGTTGAAAATTTTACCTGGGCAGATATTTCTTATCCTAAAATGGAAGCAATATCTATGGATTTATCCCACCTTGAGTCTTTAACGAATCGCAAAATTAGTGGACTAATAGGGTATGAGCTAATTAAAAATTTCGAAATACTCATTGACTATGAAGCTCAGGAGATGCAAATCATTGGTCTTGAGATGATAGGCGTAAATCTCCAAAAACCAATAGTAAGTTTTACATTGACTTTTGACAATCATCTACCAGTAATTGAGGCCATCATCGGAAACGAAAAACTACGACTGGGCTTAGATACTGGTGCGGAAGTAAACTTACTAGATACAGAGGTATTGACTCAGATTTCTAGGGTCGCTTCCAAGCCAATTTCCTCTAGTAAGATTTATGGAGTAGGAACGAAGCAAGCATCTACTCAACTCGTAAAAGTCGCTTTGACTAAAATAGAACGGGCCGCCTATCGTCAAATGGATTATGTGTTAACTGATTTATCAATGATTAATAGTCAAGATCAAAATATGGATATTGACGGTATTCTAGGTTTTCCATTTTTGAGCAGTTGTAAGTTTTCCATTAATTTCAAAACCCAAGAGTTACACGTCTGGCGATAAGGATTCGCTTCCCTTTTTTTCTCCTTTATCAATCCAGAAGCCACTAAAACGCTTCGCCGTCATCACCTCCACCGCCAGAGCAATTTCGTTTACCACCTCTCTTCTTTTTTTGATTTAACCGATAATTAAAAGATAACGTAGTTTGTCGTTGTCCCCATTAAAATTCAGACTCTTGATATAATTCAGTGCCGAAGGTTAACAAAATGCTGATAAGTAAAGGTTTAGGCATGAGAATGATTTTTTAGTTGAATTTTTATTTATCAAAGATAGGTCCTTAGAATAGAATTAATTCGTAAAAACAACCAAAAAGTGACTGATATTCACTAGGGCCTTGATCTTAGCACGGTATTTGACTTTGTTGTCAGAATAACCTTGAAGAAAGGAATAACTTTTGTTAAGTCCATAACAATTAATTGGTATTAATTAAGCTTTAAATATGAAGACCATCTATTTTGTTTTCTTGTAAAGCTAGACATATGTCGCTTGGACCGCTCGTAGAAGATGAGTTGGAAGAAATTCACGATTTATGGGACAAAGATATGATTTTACCTTTCCGACGTGAAGTTACCCGATGGAAATGGAATAGACCTGATTCGAGAGATTAGAGAAAATTTTAATAGCCCCAATTACAAAACGCCAGTGATCGTTCTAACTGCGAGTGCTAGTGAACACGAAAGAATTATTACGGAAACGATGAACATACAAAGCTATTTGAGTAAACCGTTTCGACCCACACTCTTAATTAATGAAATGAAAAAGGCTATAGACCAACATAAGGAAAACGAAGCAAAAGCAACCTTCTCTGTTCCGAAGACTCCGGATGCGGAAGAAAAATTGGTTTACTTCGCGTCGCTTCACAAAAGCTTCGGAAAAAATATTTCTGTTGTAAAAGAAATGTTGAACATTTTTAAAATGCAAATTCCGGTTACGTTAAAAAAATTAGAAAATTATTTTCAAGAGGAAAATTACGAAGGGTTTTATTTCGAAATGCATAGAATAAAATCTACCATCAATATTGTGGGATTGCCACTGCTGCTGGAATTGGCCATGATTTTAGAACGAGATACTTACGATAGTTCTAATCTAGATAAGGTACCAGAAAATTTTGAGAAATTTAAAAAACAAGCGATGGATGATATTAAACTCATTGATGCTGAGTTAGAACGTCTCAGTCAGACAGTAAGTTAAGATAGACTTTATTCTTTTATTGATTTTTCTAATAGATCTAAAATAGGTTTGATTGGTTCAAGTTGTTTTAAATTTTTCGCTGTTACTTCCGTTAATGAAGTGCCGACCACGTTGAATTCCTTTTTCAATACCTCTATTATTTTTTTCGAGTGATTTATTTCTAATCCATTTGGGATTGGCAATAATGCGTGACTAAAGTCTGTTGGGCTTAAAGCATCTACATCAAAATGAATGTATAAGTGTTCAACTTTTCTTGTTTTTAAGGTCTTTAGAATACTGGATATTTCCGCCTCCGGCGACTGAAAAATATTTTCTTTTTTGATCCACGCTGCTTCTGGATTATCTACATCTCGTAGACCCAAGTATAAAATCTGATTGGGATTTACCTTAGAAAAACAAAGCTTATTTAACTCCGAATCTCCTGCTCCACAAAGTTGTCGTAGTGGCATTCCGTGAAAATTTTTACTGACGGAAGAAGCAGGGGTATTGGCATCTGCATGCGCATCAAACCAGATAATTCCTAAGTTTTTATATTGCTTATTCAAGTAAGAAACGGGCATCAATTCTATCCCGCAATCTCCACCGATGGTATATATTTTTTCAGGCCTTTCTGCTTTTAATAATTCTCTACAACGCAAGGTTTGATTGTAAATCGCTGAGTAATTCTTAATGGGATTGCTGGTCACCATGGTATGACTTTCCGTAATGACGCGATGCGTAATTTTTGTTCCGTAATACTCCTTGAGCGTTTCCGTTCCTTGAATGATCGGATCTTTACGATTGGCACCTTGCCATTGTGGAAATAATAAAATCATGATTGTTTATTTAAATCAAAAACTTAG